>DASWDL010000255.1:0-34927 GCA_036395315.1 Nitrososphaeraceae archaeon | reverse complement strand
TTGGGGTCCACCATAGTTATTTAATCGATTTTTTGGCGATTAATTCCTAATTTAAAATATTGCATGCAATTAGAAATTGAAAATTTTAAGTTATGGCATTTTGGATATTATTGTCACTCAGATTCATGGGGGTTATCGATTTTACTACGGGAAATTTTGAAAATTAAGTGGTCACACTTAATCCGATAGAATTTAGAGTTTATTGTATTGTCCTAAAATTTACATAAGCTAGAGATGGTGATTTGGATTGAGCATGAAGAAAATCATTGGGTATGTTTCTTAGGCCATTTTTTTCTTGATAGCGCACATAATCCTGAGGTGAATTTGGTCTTAGATTTAGTATCTTTATAAGTTGGTTTTAGCGGGAGAAACAACCATGAAATTTATTAATCGTATCTTAACTTGAACTATGATAACTTTATTTTAGACTACCTAGAGTTGATCTTAGATATGGATAAAGGCCAAAACTGTGTCCTATGTGGTAACTCATTAACATTCAGGTATAAGGCAATGAGAGAATGGAACATAACAGGCTTTCTCTGTGGTGATTGTTATGCCAAAAAATTAAAGGAGCATTACCTTACCGCTAATGACGGTAGTGCAGCTAAAAGTTAAAGAAGATGCGTTTGCACCACCTGTGGTTTTAGGATATTCGAGCTATCTGTACGATTTTTGTTTCCTACGTCTTGGACCTGGACCGCCGAATTTCTTTGATTCAGTCTGTCTTGGGTCTCCGGCAAGAAGATGTCTATCGAATTCATTGATTCTTTTCCTAATTTCCGTACGCACACTCTTAGTCAACGGATGATCTTTTGGATCTCTACCCCCTTTCCCGTCTCCTACTAGTGCCTTAGATATAGCGACCGTGCTAGCGAAGGCTTGTCCCATAAAACCCCCTCCGTGCACACTAACATTAACATCCACTTTAATCCTATAATCTCCAATCAATTTCAGAGGTGTTAAAACTAGTTCCCTTGCAATTTGTGGGGTCAATATCTCTGCAGGGATATTATTTATTCTAACTCTTCCATTTCCCTTAGAGATAGTCGCCACAGCTCTACTTGTTTTTCGCTGCCCTGGATAAAGATCTATCTTATTCATAGTTGTCCCTTCCGTTCCAGCCTATTTCCTTTGCAACCTGTCCAAGTGTCAAATAATAAAAATGCGGTCTTCTAATTCTCGAACTCTCAAAGGTTTCCTTCTTCGATTCTTTAAGCTCTGGAGGGACAGAAATGTGCACTCTCAATCTCTTAAGTGCGCTAATTCCGCTCGGTTTTCTTTTTGGTAACATCCCCCTTATCATTCTTGACAAAATTCTATCTGGTCGCCTGGGATGATATGGCCCGTTTATAGGATTGGTGGCAGAACTAATCGTAAGGAATTTTTTGTAAGAATCAAGAATCATGTGTCTTTGCCCCGATATCATGGCCTTTTCAGCATTAACTACTCTAACTCTATATCCTCGAAGGAGATGCTTCGATATTTGCGAGCACATTCTTCCAGCCACACAATCTGTTGCATCTACTGTTAAAACCATATCATCGTGCTGATTTTTAGACTTTTCAGCCAATTATCCTTACTCCTTTACCACTTGGATATTTATTCATAAGAGTCTCGAGAGAAACCAGCTTGCCTCCAGCAAGGGTGATCTTCCTTGCAGCGCCTTCAGAAATACTGGATGACCATACGGTTAGTTTATGGCTAATATTTCCTGACCCCAAAATCTTTCCAGGTACGATCACGACGTCGTTCTCTTGAGTAACGTTAGCTAGGTTACTAACATTTACTTCTCTTCTGTTTGACCTGGACCTTGAGAGCTCATTTATTATTGTTTTCCATATCGGGAATTTTTCCTTTTTCAAATTCTTGCGAAGTGTCATAATCGCGCTACTTTGGCTTTCACTAAACATAATGGACCATCTTGTTTTCGTCGTTATAAATAAACCCCAAATAAATGTACCTAGGCTTTACTCGTAACCATACTAGTTTGGAGAAGATTATTAAATTCTTTCATTTTAAATGCAAGTCTATTTAATGCTGCCATTACGGTCTCTTGAGCAGTTAAGGATCCCGTCGTTTCGATTAGGAGGATAGACTCATCCTCGTTCTTCCCGTCTTTTACCACCGCCGCGGATGTTGGTTGCCATTTTGCGTGATCCTTCCCAGTCCCTAGCCTTGCATAGGCTTCAAATTTTAATTTTTGTCCTGGGGCCAAAACTATAATTGGAATTTCTTTGCTTATGGGTTTTACCATATCGTCTTCAGAAATCAATTCTCCTGATGTAACAACTTTGGTTTTATCACTAGCTTCTGAATCGAGAACTAACATGACCCTACATCTAGAACATCCAAGCGTACTTTTACATTCACAAAGATCGGGCAATACAAATCTCTGAAAATCTGTTCGTAGTGGGATTAGACCCAATCTATGAACGACAGCTTCATCATGCATAACCGATGAATTTTCGAGCATAACAACATCATCTATAGCAAAAGTAGGAACTTCGCTTATGCTCAATCTTCTCAGGGCATTTACATATTGTCTAGGAATATTTTTGAATTCCATTACAACACGATTATCATTCTTCTCAATAATTTTTATTGACGGAGAATCCAAATTTATGGTCAGCAATGTTTGTTTATAAAGCCTTAAAAATCTACCGAACATTCGAGACCTATTGGCCGACTGTCTCAAGATATATTGACAGGTTATCTTAATTATTATTGGTGCTCATATAAGGGAATCTTGAGATCGCAAGGTGCAGCTGGAACAGTACTTATGCGTTACTTTGGGTTGGCCCTTTTTGAAATCGAAGTACTATTCGACTCATTGTCTAGCATATTTTCGGTGCAGGAAGAATATGAGACTCTAGATTCTAACTCGGGCTACGTAAGCTTTCTTGAAATTCAATTCCCTGTGCCATACAATGACTCATTCTTTCTCCTGATAGGCTTGGACCGCTGGAGCAAAATTAAGGACGTCCTAAAGGAAATGAAACGCAGAAGAGGGGGTAAAGGCTTAAAAATATTGTTGTCCTTTTGTGGACTCTCAATAGACACGAATTTAAAGATATTTTTCTCACTGCAAAGTGGTAAAGGATCATCAGAGTTTAATAATGCAATTGAAAAGATAGAATATCTGGTGGACGTGATTCCACTTCAAGTTCGGGATTTATTAGGACAGGTAGAGAAGGTTGTCTACGTGTACGATGAGTCTTCATATAAATGGATACCGCAATTTTCACATCGAAATGATGATGCATCTTAGCAGCATTTTAATCTATGAGATTTTTGAATTTTAGTTGGTTGGAAGCTAAATGTATTTTTTGTTTTCGAAGAACTTCAACAAGATATTGCCATTTTCATGAAACTGCTAGAAGCCTTCTTAGATCGCATTATAGTAACTGGTTAAATGCATATGGTATTATTTCGTGGAATGAATTTTTATTGCGTCTCAGAAAAGTTGATCAGAAAGGAAAATGGATAGCGGATGCCATTGAAATTGAAATTGAATTAAATAATAGTAAAATTGGGCAAAAAAATTTGTGAATGGTTTACATTTCACCCATTCCGCCTGGTGGCATTCCTCCGCCTGGCGGGCCGCCCGCTGATTTGCTTGATGCGATTACATCATCGATTCTCAGGATCATTGAAGCAACCTCCGTTGCTGACTTTACTATCTGCTCTTTTACGACAAGTGGTTCCACTATATCCAGCTTTGACATATCTGTCACTTTCCCAGCTCTAACGTCAATACCACTCCATTTTGAACCCTTGGTCTGCTTGGACCGTAATTCAGTCAAAGTATCAATTGGATCCATTCCTGCATTTTCTGCTAACAGTAATGGGATGACCTCTAAAGACTCGGCAAATTTTTCTGCAGCCAGCTGCTCCCTGCCTGACAAAGTATTTGACCATTCCCTTAATTTGCCTGCTGTATAAGATTCAGGAGATCCACCACCAGCTACTATCATGGGTTTTTCCAGCACATCTTTGGAAACCATCAAAGCATCGTGGATAGACCGCTCGGCTTCATCTACCACCCTTTGTGAGCCGCCTCGAATCAGAATCGTGACCGCCTTAGGATGTTTGCAACCTTCTATGAAAACCCATTTATCAGTTTCTACCTTTCGTTCTTCAACGAGATCTGCCGAGCCCAAATCCTTGGAAGTCAAATCCTCAAGGTTACTAACTATCCTAGCTGTGGTTGCCCTTGCTAGCTTAGTCATATCACTTTCCTTAACCCTTCGTACAGCCAATATGTTAGCCTTAGCTAGAAAGTGCTGGGCAATGTCATCAATACCTTTTTGACAGATAACCACGTTCGCACCAGCGGCAATTATTTTGTCGACCATCGTCTTTAACATCTTGTTCTCTTCTTCCAAGAAGAGCTTCATTTGATCCGGTGAACTTATGTTTATTTTAGCATCGAACTCTGTCTTCTCTATCTCCAAAGCGGAGTTGATAAGAGCGATTTTTCCCTTTTCAATTCTCCTGGGCATACCGCCGTGCACAACTTCCTTGTCCAATACAATTCCCTTGATCAGCTTTGTATCTCTTAATGAACCTCCAGCTTTCTTTTCAACTTTAACATCGTCTATATCTACCTTGTATCTATTTTCAAGCTTATCCGATAGTTGAAGAGCCGCGTTAACCACTATATCTGCCAGTTCGTTCGCCTCTTTTGAAACCAATTTTGTCTGCATTGAAGTCTTTGCTACTCTAGTTAGCTGGGATTTATCTCCTGGATCTATTTTTTGTGCAAGATTGTTTAGTATTTCTATTGCCTTTACTGAACTCTTTCTATAACCATCAACTATAATTGTCGGATGAACGTCCTTGGTAATTAATTCTTCAGCCTTTTCTATCAACGCCCCTGCTAAGACAACAACGGACGTAGTACCATCGCCGACTTCGTTGTCTGTGGCTTTGCTAATTTCTACCATCATCTTGGCCGCCGGGTGTTGAACGTCCACTTCCTTAAGTATAGTCGCGCCATCGTTGGTTATAGTTACATCTCCTAAGCTATCAACTAGCATCTTGTCCATACCTCTAGGACCTAACGAGCTCGCCACTACCTCGGCGATTAATTTTGCCGCTGTGATGTTATTTTTCTGTGCGTCTCTTCCTTTTGTCTGAGTTGCTCCTTCCTTTAGTATTAATACTGGCACTCCACCAGCAGAACCTTGTTGTATTGACATTTTTCATATTCCTCCTAAAATTTCGAAAATAATTCTAAAGTTTCGCCTATTTTAAATTTACGAAATGAGGTGTCCTAACTCAGTTAAATTGGTATACTTACGTTGTTCAAGAAAATAAGTGATCGTATTTTCCAGCCGATAAGTCGGAATAAATCTCTTTTGCTGTTTTATCTTCTATTTTTACGCCGTTACTTACGCAGGAACCTATTATCTCCTTTGCTGCCGACCTATAATCATAAGCATAAGACACATCTAACTTCATCTTTGCTATTTTCACGATGCTTTCCATCGTTACGTTTCCTACATAATCCTTGCCGGCAGTACCCGACCCCTTAGTAATATTAGCTTCTTTGGCAATCAAGGCTGAGGTAGGGGGTATTCCAACCTCTACAGTAAATTTCTTCGTCTCCGGGTCAACTTCTACCTTGACGGGCACCTTCATTCCCGGGAAATCTCGTGTTTTTTCGTTTATCGTATTAACAACCTGCAATACGTTTATGCCCATTGGCCCAAGTGCAGGGCCCAAGGGCGGCCCTGCACTAGCTTCCCCTCCGCTAACTAAAGCAGAAATCGATTTTTTTTCTCCCATACTAATACAAACTTTTATGGATACTGCCTGTCTTCAATTTAATAGTTCGGTTTATAGAACAGAGATCGCAGTTCACCGGTATTAGGATTTTTTACGGGCCCAGTTATAGCCATTTCTGCATAGAAGGCAGAAATAGGACATCCCATTTTATTCCTGCAAAAAGGTTATAGAGTCATTTTTTTCAAGTAGTTCGCGTCCACTGTTACGGGTATTTGGTATGGAGAATCTAGCAGCAAAACTGTAGCTTCCTGTTTTTCATAATCAACCCGGGTTATCTTCGCTTTCATGGATTTAAAAGGACCTGCCACTACCTCCACAGTATCATCTATATTTAACTCTGTGACAATGGGTCGTTTTACTAGATACCCCTCTATGTCATTATAAGGGAGTTCACCCCTTATCTGGCCCTTTACATGACGAATACCAGCTAGTGCCTCATAAGCAATATTAGAATTTGGGGCTTCTACTATTATGTACCCTTTGAAACTTTCTAGCAGGAGTATGGAACGAACAGGAATATTCTTTGAGTTTATTTTATTCTGAGCCATGTTTACAACCACATGTTCTTGGCCACCAGTAGTCCTAACTGCAAAAAATTTTGAGTCGGATGAGGGGATTTCAGTATCTGACCCTTTGTCAGCACCCAGACTAGCATCCTGGGCATGTTCTACCTTGCCGGTAGGTATTTCAGGTTCGGATGGGATATTGGTGGAAGTACGATGGCTAGGAGAGCTCTGAGAGTCCTCATCTCCTTTATCTAGCAATGTATCATCGAGATCACCAATGTTGTCTTCGAAATCGTTACGTCTCAAACTTATGTCATTCTAGCATATTTGGTGCAATTTATAAATTTGCTTGAATTCCGTTTGTCACTTAGAGGAGTATTTAGAAAATTCAGACTACCCGTATGCTTAGCATTTCAACCGTTATTTCCTCGTATTAGAATACCTACGCGTAAGTATGAAAGAGAGGAAATAAAGCAAAAATCCCCCCGCAGCAAGTATAAAGCCATATAACGAAAGAGAGCCTTTATGGGTGTACGTACCGATCCCCACCGTTATCGCTCCTAGCACGAGAAGAATTAATCCTGCTCTAACTGGTCCTGGCATTTTCGGTCTAGACATTCAAACCATTCTCGAGACCGGTATTATCTTGATGGCTAATAACATTTTTGTGCTTGAATAAGCTGCTATCTTGAAAATTCTCTTTTAATATTACTAATGCTTTTTATCTCTCTAGCCTTCTATTCTTTCTGTTACTACATGAAGATAGCCGTGGTAGGGATCGGAGTCGCGGGAGCCTACCTAATGAACGTCCTTAGTGAACATCACGATAATCATGTAGTAGGCTTTGAAAGGATGTCACAAAAAAATCATGACGCAGTATGTGCGTGGGCTACTAGTGAAAAGCCTATGTCGGAACTTGTTGCTAAATGCGGACTTAACTTTAACGACTATATTCTTCATTCTGGAAAGGTTATGAAAGTGGACACGTATAAAAATGAGGATGTCTCTGATGTTGAGAATATTAACCTTAGATTAAAGGGAATGGTAAGCTACGATAAATTGAAATTGATCCAGGATATGATACGAGGAACCAATATCAACTTTGGCAACATTCCAGACAAGAGATATCTGGAAGAGAATTTTGATGTTATAGTAGATTCTACCGGCTTTCACAGAAATTACTTGCCACGTCCAAATTATCAAATGTGGATACCCTGCGTGCAATATAAAGTGAAATACGGTGATGGGAAGGCTCCATTCGATGATTTTTATCTAAAGACATTTCCGTCCATGACGGGTTATTTTTGGTATTTCCCTCTTGGCAATGGTTATGCTCACATCGGTGCCGGTGATTTCACGCGAGAGAATAACAATCGGTTTGTTGATAAGTTTCTTAGTAAACATAAAGGAGAGATCTTAAAAAAAGTCGGCCGTCCTGTGAGGATCAGCCCTCCGAAAGATTCTGAGCCCTTTACAGACGGTAGAAAAACCTTTGGCGTAGGAGAATCGATTGGCACCGTGTATCCATTATTGGGGGAAGGGATTATTCCTTCTACTTGGTGTGCGGAATTATTCATTCGGAACCTTGGCGATTTTCCCCGATATAGACAGGAGGTATTAAAGAAATTCGAAATTTATTCTCTTGTATTTAAATTCATTCAGATGAAGATGCGCGGTAAATTCAAATTTTTTAAGAATCCCTTACAACTTTTAAGGATATATAACCATATGAAACGGGAAGAAGACAGGTATGGAATGGAAATTAGAATTTTAGACTTAATTAGGGTTGCAAAAATATAGGATCAGTCTGTTTGTGTTTAAAACACAGTAGAATTATGTTGTAAATGGGATCGAAAATTTTTAAAATCAGACCATTATATCTGTGGTATATTTGCTCTTCAAGCATCAAGATAGATCTCAACCTGCGAATATCGATGAATACAAAGGTCAAGCATGGTTCAAGGACCTGGAAAAACTTGCGAATGATGAGCTTATGCGAGTGTTTAATACCATAAAGTCTGGAGGGTATGAATTTGCGAAAGATGCGTGGTACATACCTCGACCTTTAGCATACGATGAAAGATGTCCTGTAATGGTCGCCAAAGGCTATTCTTCCCCAGATACCCCTGAAAAGATGATTAAATTTCAGGATATTGCCAGGTTGCTGCAAGTGGAATTTAAAGAATTCATCGATGCCTGGGACTTTGGTTTAATAACAGAAGATCATATTGTAAATGCCATTTTGCGTATTATTGAATCAAGGACCGTTGCCGTCATGAAATAGAGGTTCAAGTTTTCAGATTATACCCGAGGACCTTAAGCTTCTCCTTTAGTATAATAATAATTGAAATTATTTTCTGGATTTCATTAATTCAGCAAATGTTCAATTTACTTCTCAAATAGTGGCTTTTCATTTTACTTAATAACATTATTAATACAATTACAACTCCTACTGCAAGAAAAGCCTGGATTGCTGAGGTGATATATCGATCCGTAGGGTTATGAAAAATAGACAAATGCAAAGGTGCCACTACAGCAATCAAGAATAATGAGATCATAATGATCATGAGCCACATTATAAGGATGAGTCCAAATAGTCCAAAAATTTCCAACTATAGTTATACGCCTACCCTTTAATGAAAAAAGATTGTATCATGATGGAGACGAAAGCTAATACTGAAGAAAAGGTAGCCAAAATAAATATTCTTTTGACAATTTCTGCTTCGGTTAGGGGTCCTCTTACTACAATGAGCCTTACCAAAGTTGAGGGTGCATTTTTATCTCTTGAAGCCATAATTTTGAAATCGTCCGTCATGACGGTCGGCCTACTTTTTACATCCCTATGTTCAACTATTTTTTTGACACTTGATAAGAACAAGAAGGAATTCATAACTGCCGGTAAAAGAGCTATAACCCCTATTATTTCGGAATTTCCTACTATTGCTAAAGCGCCATACATCGAGCCAAGAAGCAATGTACCGGAGTCTCCAGGAAAAATTTTACTTGGGATTTTGTGATACCTGTAAAGCGCAATAGTGCTGAATAACAAAGGTAGGCCAGCTAAAAGCGTGTTGTTATCTCCAAATATGGCAATGCTAAAGAATAGTGGTATACTACTTATAATAATAAATCCTGTTGCAGCTCCGTTGAGAACATCGATTGAATTTATTGTGTTTCCTGCTATGGGAATTATAGCTAGAATAAGCGGCAGGTAAAGAATTGGAATAAAAGAATCGCCAAATATTAGGTTCAAATGATTTCCATGCGCACCGAGTACGATTATGGGTATTCCAGCGGAGATGAGTGCAAGAGGTTTAAACCAACCCGGCATTACTCTTACGTCGTCAATATACCCTACAAGAAACGAAATGATAGTCGTAAAGAGAATGGCCAATATTCTTTCATTTAAAACAAGGAAATAGAGTATAATTTCACTGCTTGCGATGGCTACCAACAATATAGGTCCTGCCGGTCTTGGGACTACCGGCTTTTCTGGTTTATGGTAATCACTCACTACTCTGCCCTTATTAATTAAGTAGCGGATAAACCAAGGGGTTAGACAGTAAACGGTTAGAAAAGAGATAGAGGAAACTATTATTGCATATATAACAATAGTAAGACTAGATAATAACATAATTCTCTATCAACTCCTGATATTTATCTATCCTTTAATTTTATAGTGGACATATTAATTTATACTATATTTGGATCACTACTTTATTTGAATCGATGCACTAAAATTTTGCAAAGGGCCCAAGTCATCGATGATCCTTAATTATAAATCATTTCAAAACTGTAAGTTCAGATAAAACGAATCTAATAGATTCATTTTCTTACTTATTAGGATCGAGAAATCAAAGATGTCTTACCCTTGTAAAAAACGAATTTTATGTGAGGCATGAAAAGTAATTATCAGATTGTTCTCATGACAAAAATGAATTGCAATGTAAAACCAGTCACTAAAAAGGAATAAATAGAGTAACAAAAATGTTGTAGAAATCATTTGGACGGTAGAAGAAAGGATGAACTCTAATATAATAACGGAAATAACAAATTGGCTTAAACTGGTTAGTTGTTATATTGCAGTGTTTTGTAATGTAGATATTGTTTTGTAATGTAGATATGGTACCGGCTATAAGGATTGATTTTCTCATTACCAATATACAGACCGCTTGACCGGTACTACTACGAAGCTCATAATTGCATTAATATTTAGGATCTCTAATAAAATGAGTTTGTCAATAATTGAGAGATGCTTTGAGGTGTAGGCTAGTAAACGAGAAAGAATCAGGTTTGTTAGATCGGGATGTCATATTGTGGAATGACCGGATGTCGAAAATGAGTCATGTGGCGGAATAAAAAGAGTCGATAAATCATCAACTACTATTTTACTATATTGTTACTCCATTGATGACACGTCGCAAGGAATAAAAGCCGATAGAAAATAGTAGCAACACTGAATATTCATAAACGCTTTAAGACAAAAAGGACCAGGTTGTTGGGTGATGGGGACAATTATTTCGACAGTTAAATCGGGTATGTGAATAATAGGCTTACATATCAAAACATAACTCAATCCCGAGGGAAAGAGCCGAGGGAGATTTATATGATTACCTTGTTTGGTTTGCTTGCACCATGAGTCTTCTGGCTAGGCTCGGACCGATCTTTGAAATAGCTGCCAATTTAGATTCTGATGCTCCTGCGATTTTTTGACCATCAGTAAAACCTGCGTTATGCAATGCTCTGGCTCTAATTCTACCTATCCCTTCAAAATAAATTAGTGGAATCAATTCTGATTTTATACCAAATTCCATCCTTAATTTGATAATTTGAATCTCCTCTACTATTTTCTGAATCCTGAAAAGCTTTGCAATTTCGCCCATAGTATATAACAACCATTGTGCATTTTCGACCATTCTATGCATATCTCCTGGTTCTACTCCAATTGTGTCAGATAACGTCCTTTCAGTCGCCTCATTCACCCACTTTAAGAGGGCGATCAGACTCCTTGAATTAGTTCTCTGTATTAGCTCTTGGTACAATTTCCATTCATGCGAGCCAAAAAGAGCGCTACCAAGCTTTAATTCCTTAGATCTTAACGATAACTTTGGATAAAAGTCGTTGGATTCAACTATCCAGCTTAAGAAATTACCCAAATAGTCATATGTTGAAACTGCTCTAAATGATTTTATATTTTCTCTAAATTGTACTGATGTTTGCGGATCAACATAGAGAAGTGATGTTCTCTTCCCGAATTTAGTTGGAATCAAATAATCATTATTTGAATTTATTAGATCTTCTGTATCTAGGTACTCGAGTACCGATTCTATCTTTTTAATAATATTTTCTTGACCATGCTGCTCCGCAAGAAAAGTATGACAAAATAGACCAAACAATTTGGATCTATTAATTCTTGAAACTGAAGAAATAGTACCCAATAAATGCATTCTTAGAGCCCTATCTTGCATTAATTGGGATTGAAGTGGTTCAGGACTGCCTAAGACATAGTGATCATAGAGTTCTGATGGATGAACTCGGGAGTCGCTAATTATAATAGACTCGCCATATTTATCAAAGGCTGGTCTCCCTGCTCGTCCTGAAAGCTGTTTGTATTCTAAGATACTCATTGGGACATTCCCTCCATACTCTTGATCATACCTAAAAATGCTAGAAATTACTACCCTTCTAGCAGGCAAATTCACACCTGCCCCTAACGTAGGTGTCGCTGTGAGAAGTTTCACTGTTCCAATTTTATATGCGCTCTCAACTATTTCCCTAACTTTTGAGCCCAACCCTGCGTGGTGAAATGCTACACCATTTGCTACCAAGCTTGCTAATGTTCTATTGATATCGGCATCGCTATTGTCTAAAATTCTTGATGAGGTCTCTTTCGCCAACTCCTGCTCCGAATCTTTGAGAAATTTAGCGAACTGCCCCGCAGCTTTGGCTGCGAGAGAAACTGCGCGTCTTCTTGTCTCTGCAAAAATAAGCGCCTGTCCGCCGTCACTAATTGATTGAATGGCTAAATCTATGGCAGCCGATGAGGAGGTGTTCCCACTTCGTTTCACTTCAAATGTAGTATTGCCATTCATACGAACTATGCCGCAATCATAAATACCTTCAACTAATTTTGTTGGCCTCCAGTTGCTTTCTATAATATGACATCCGAGCCATCTGCCTACTTCTTTTGAATTTGAAATTGTGGCACTGAGCGCTATTATCTGCGCCTTGGGGTATGTTTCTTTTATCTTAGTTAATATTATTTCAAGTGTCGGTCCCCTTTCTCTATCTCCGATTAGGTGCACTTCATCTATAATGAATAATCCCACTTTGTCCAACCAATTTAATCCATGACGCATGATTGAATCCAGTTTCTCATTGGTGAGTATCAAGATGTCTGCGCCTTCTAATTTGGAGCCCGAAACATCAAAATCACCAGTCGAAATTCTTAACCTGACTTGCCTATGATCGAGAAGTTGGAGTGTACGTAAAGCTCTAAATTCATTGAATTTTTCCATGGCCAATGCTCTAAGTGGTGTAAGATAGACTACCTTTTTTCCTTCTTCCAAGGCTCTTATTGCACCCATTAATCCTATGAGTGACTTGCCACTTGCCGTTGGGGTGGTAACAAGCATACTCTTTCCATCCATCAGCCCATTTGATACGGCAAGTTCCTGTGGCGGATAAAGTGAAGAATAACCTAGTGAGTTTAGAAGATCCTTAATATGAGACCGCATTTGATAAATAATAGATGACCCGATATTTTTACCATGGCAAGCTGATGAAAAAATATGCTACGGATGATATGATAAGGGTATCAACTGATGGAAGGGTGGCATTGAAGAGAAGAATTATGCTTATGCTTACCTTATAATAAAACCTAAGCGAGGTAATTCCTTGGTAAAATATTCACTCTTTATTTTAGTATAACGCAGTACATTCATTAGTTATTATGTAATTCTGCCTACTTTCCATATTTCCCACCCTGTACTTCAGGAGCATGATCATATGAAAGGTAGATGTGCACAAGAAACTAGCTGAATTTTTTGCTTCTCTTTCTATAAGTTATTTTTGATATTTTCCCGTTCTACTAGTAGTAGAACAGAGAAAAATCAAGAAAACTCCGATAAACGTTCTAAACTTATGTCCACAATTAATTATAAAGACCTAAGTTAATTTTAGAAATATTCTATGTAAACTATCAATATATGACTATCGTGCTCGACTAAAATTTTTTCTCTGTTCCTCCAAATATGGTCCCAGCCTGGATGAAAGATTCAGACGGGACTTGTCTACCTGGCAGAATAATCACAGAGGCTCCGACCGCACAATTATTTCCCACAACGGCTCCAAAATGATCAGTTTCAGTATCAATCAGATCAGGTCCGACGGCATATTTAATATTACCTCTAGTCAGTAACACGTTTGCAGTTCCTGAATATCCACCGAACCATACATTTTCACCAATGATACTATCTAATAAGACGTTTTGATGGGATATTTTAGAATTCCCAGCAAAATAGGTTCTGCCTATTTCACAATTGAACCCTATCTTTGTTTCTTTCCCTAATACGCAATTTCTAATTAATGAGCTCATTCCTATGAAGCTACCATTACTTAGATATACTGGCCCTATAATTTTGCAAAAATCATCAACACATACACCATCCTCTATAACGCAAGGACCTTTGATTATACTTGAAGGGGCGATGGATGCGTTTGGAGATATGATTTGTTCCGTTATTTCGCTATAAAGAATTTTTTGAACCGTCGCCAGAAAATCCCAAGGGTAGATTATGGTATTAATAGTTAATTCATTGGTTATTTTTGAGTACTGTATCAATGTGTTTAGTGGGATTTCTAAATTTTCATTCCCTCTAATATTCACCTTAGATAATGTTCGATCCGACTCACAGAACTCTTCTACATCGATTGATGGAAAATTCTCCTGTACCAGTTGAATAGCATCAGAAAAGTCTGAGGGTATTTTTACTTTGGTAATGCCATAAACGTGTTGCGCCATGGCGATATTTCGAACTATTAAAGGCTGTCCAAACAATTTGATGGAAGACGCAGGACACCCATTCTGTTTGACCAATGCTTGCAGGTAATGTTGGGATTTATGAAATATTAAATTCAACAAAATTATATGTACTAGCATGTATATCTACAATACAATGGAACGTTACCGAAGAAATTAAGTGAGAAATAGTCAGCTTCTATTCTACAGACTTACTAACAATAATCAAAGAAGATTGTATAGAGGAAAACGTATAACCATGTGTTGAACACTGTGATGCAATGATAAGGCGCTTTGAATGATTATCTCGTTTAAATTTTTTAGGCTTTTGCGTAGAAGCCAGATCTCCGTTCATATATTTGCCCATTCTGCATAGCTTTCTTTATGAAGATCTTTCCTTCTTCTTCTGAGAACTTGCCAGTT
Source organism: Nitrososphaeraceae archaeon (assembly GCA_036395315.1). GTDB lineage: Archaea > Thermoproteota > Nitrososphaeria > Nitrososphaerales > Nitrososphaeraceae > TA-21. Next base: position 20,188 of record DASWDL010000255.1, on the reverse strand, counting down.
TTAATGAGTTCATTGATGAAGTTCTTCTCCTCAACATCGTTCTTGTCCGGGCCAGACAAGGCATTGAAAATCTCCATAAACAACTTAAGTTTGGAAATTTCACTGTGAGGCTTTCCGTGCAACACTCCAAGATCGACTTTCCCGGTATTTACGTCCACGCCAGCTGTTTCTAGCATTCTTTGAACTAAGTATATAGCACGATCCGCATCCTCAGGCTCTACATTATCCTTCAGCAGCAGTCTGGCTCTTGCTGTAGCAAGTCTGATCAATCCTTCCAATTGACGGGGAGTCACAGTTATCATACCTTCGGAGTCTACGTTTCTCATCTTCATATAGTAATCTCTTATCGCATTGATAACTTCAACTGTTAATTTTGGTTCGATTTGCTTAGCATAAGCTAGATACTTTCTAAAGAGATCGATCTCAATGGCCGGTTGTGCTGCATGTTCCACATCTCTGTGAATTTCTAGGATGTGGCCGGCGATTCGGCTGTCTTTTTCCTTCTCAGGCATATCTCTAATTACGTAGATCAAGTCAAATCTTGTGAGAAGAGGAATAGGCAGATTGACGTTTTCGGTGATGTTTTTGAAAGGATCATACTTTCCGTACATTGGATTTGCAGCAGATAAAATAGATGTTCTGGCGTTTAATGTTGCTACAATACCACCCTTAGCGACAGAGCAAGTTTGCTGTTCCATTACCTCGTGCAGAGATGATCTATCCTCTGGTTTAATCTTATCAAATTCGTCAATGGATACCAAACCTTGATCCCCTAGAACTACTGCGCCGGCTTCAAGCATCATAATGCCTGATTTGTCACGTATCACAGCCGCAGTAAGACCAGCAGCGGTGGTTCCCCTGCCAGAGGTGTAAAGACCTCTTGGAGCTATCTTTGCTGCATATTTTAGCATTTCAGATTTCGCGGTACCCGGATCTCCAACTAGGAAAATGTTGATATCACCTCTACGAGTCGATCCATCATCAAGTTTTTTGGTTACCGAACCAACTATTAGTAAGAGAATAGCTTCCTTTATGATTTCATGCCCATAAATATGCGGCGCAAATGATGCAATCAATTTATCATAGGCATCAGGTTTACTTGAAATAGTAAAGATCTGCTTCTCATCCTCCGTACTAATTGCCATCCTCTCGACCGTTCTTGTGTCTTTACTTCCCGCAAGGCCACCAAGATATTCTATATTATTTCCTTCCATACGTAATCGAAAAAGATTTGTCCTTCCCTGGGGAGCTATCTGTTCCTGTTCTATTCTCACTATTCCGGTCAATAACACTCTATCACCTGGACGACATCGGTCGACAAGGTCGTCCATGACAGTAACCTCAACATAGTGAGGAAGCTGCCCTGCAGGCAAGTCTTCTGGTAATTCCTGGAGACGAACTAACTGAAAGTCAGTAAATAAACTGCTGTCAGCATCCATTTCTAGCTCTTTTTCAGAACAGTTTACACACTTGACAGGTTTTCTAAGTGCAAGTCCTTTTAACTGTGCTTCATTAACTACATCGCAATTTAGACAGCGGTAACCGATTTTTTTTGCTAGAGGTTTGACTTCTGACGTTCTTACGACCATGCCAGAAACGCCTATCAGCTTATCAATCACCTCTGCATTAATTTCTCTGAGCCCCTTTTGGACGGTGTAGTTTCCAATTCGAACTTTTATTTTATCTTGAGTTTCTTCCCCATAATCGAAATGAATTTCCCTCAATATTGAAATAACAGCCCCGTTAAATGCTTCTAACGTTTCATCTGGCTTGTAAGTGATTAGTTTCGCAAGATCTGGGTTGGCAATATCTAAGTCAATATAATCTACAACTAATGAAGTAGAATTCGATGCCATCATATGGTTAATAAGATCAAAGTATCTGTAATTGCCGTCCTTGTCTTTAAATCCTCTAAGAAATGATTCGAGCTGGTTCGATAAAGCAGCGGAAGTTTGTTCTTGTTGTTCAGTCAAATCTCTTTATCACCTTTCGCTTAAATGAGTCAGTAGAGTTATGAACGATGTCATAGAGATATCTTTCTTCCGCAGACAGCTTTTCTGCAAGCTCAGGAGATAGTGGAGATGCGGCTGCAAGTTTTACAATCTTTTCAAGTCTAGCCGTCACAAATGAATTAATCGAGATCATCAAATTTTCTCTTTCCCTTTCTTTCAAACCCTTAAGATAATCATTTACCCTTACGTAAAAATCCGGGTCTAGTGTTGATAGGTCATGAGGTTTTGCAATTCTCTCTCGGTTAAGAGCTCTAGAAACATAACTTGAGGTTTCATTGTCCTGAATTTCAACAAGGTTATCTTGGGACAAAACCTTTGCTACCCATCTTGGTACTGATGCAATATCTCCCCCTCTAGAATCGAGTTGCATGTTTGCTACCGAGAGCTTTACATCTCGATTGTATGTTATCCGGACCTCTTCCATTAGGTAAGCAAGATCGTAAGTGGAATGAATATTTTCAAACATGCTGAATGGAATTGTATAGGTTACCACTATGAGATATAAACATTTGAATCCATTATATCTTTTGCCCGGATAACTATATTTGAGCTTCGAGTTTGTATCTATGACACCTATCCGTAGTTCCAAACACTACAAACAATGGGGTCAGGAGGTAAAATTTTACAATTTGTCATTCTTTTAATTTTTACGAAGGCATGAGGATTGGAATTATGAGAACTGAATAAATAACGTCATAATAGATATCCTTTGTCTTGCTATGAGTGGAAATCAGAACCTATCAGATTTGATGTGGGCAGAAAAGTATCGACCGATGAAATTGAGTGATATTATTAATCAAAAAGATATAATCAAGAGTATAACAAATTTGATTAAAGTTCCAAAAGAAATGCCTCATTTATTATTTACAGGTCCTGCTGGCGTAGGGAAGACTACAACAGCCCTATGTTTAGCAAGGGAATTACTTGGAGAAGATTGGAAAAGCGAAACTCTAGAACTCAATGCTTCAGATGAAAGGGGAATAAAAATGGTACGAGAGAGAGTAAAAGAGTTCGCTGCAGTAATCAAGCTTGATATAGGAACCAAGGGAAACAAGCGGTTCAGACTAATAATTCTGGATGAGGCAGACGAAATGACTTCTGAAGCTCAAACAGCATTGCGCAGGATCATAGAAGACAGTTCAAAAACCACTCGATTCATAATAATTTGCAATTACCTTTCTCAAATCATTGACCCGATTCAAAGTCGCTGTGTTGTATTTCGTTTTAAGAGGATTGCAAGGGAAGAAGTTGAAGAATATTTAAAACGCCTGTGTAAGGAAGAGGGAGTAAAGTTTGAGGATATGGCTATCGATCAAATTTATGATTCGACATCAGGGGATTTGCGCCATTCTATTAATGTACTACAAGGAGCAGCGGTTATGGGATCAGTTTCTACAACCAATGTCGTAAGCTCATTAGGACTTTCTGGTAAGGTAAAGGTTGGTGATATAATTAAGTTGGCTATTGCAGGAAAATTTAATGAGGCTAGGATAAAATTGCTTGAACTCACGTTAGTATATGGAATGTCTGAGTTTGATTTCCTAAAATATGCGAATGAAGTAGGTTATTCCATGAAATTGACCCATCCTGAAGAATTTGCTGCTCTTATGGCAGAGTATGACTATAGACTAACAATGGGAGCTCATCCTGAAATACAGTTAGCCTCGCTTTTGGCCCAGCTTGCAAAGCTTGGTTCAAAACATAATTGATTCATGTTTGTCAATTACAACAAAAACGCTTTGATAGGTGGGAACTTGATTAGTATTCTTCTTCAAACTCATCACCGCCTTCTTCTTCCTCAACCTCTTCAAAATCTTCTTCAAATTCTTCTCTCTCTTCAGCACTCTTGTAGGGTAGATCAGTTTCACCAGGAGCCCCACAAACCGGACATTTGAACTCTATTGTTTGACCTTCCAAATCCAAAGGAAATTCCTTTGAGAATACCTCATCACATTTAGAACAAACTAGTGTCGTTTGTATATTATCGGAACTGAATTTGTGTGATTGTAGTCTGAATATGGTACTAGCCATTCTTCTTACCTATAGGAATATTCCTTTTTTATAAGCCTTCTCATAAACCTAAATTGTGAATTAAAGATGCAAGCAAATCTAAATTTGCTTCAACATGGCTTGTGATCTAGGATTATAAATTAATGCGAGTAAATGTTCTCGTGCGTCGGTCTGGGCAACGATGCCACGGTTGGCTACGGTAGTTATCATCCCGCTATTCTTAACTCCTCGCATTCTCATACAAAGGTGTTCTCCTTCCGCTACAACCATTACTCCCTTAACTCCCATTCTCATTATTTCATCTGCAATTTCTTTTGTCAATCTCTCCTGGATTTGAAGTCTTCGAGAATATTTTTCAACCAAGCGAGCAAGCTTTGAGATCCCAAAGACCTTCCCGGATGGCACGTAAGCAATGTGAATTTTTCCGAAGAAAGGAAGCATATGATGTTCGCACATGCTATAAAATTGGATATCTTTTGCTATAATGGAGTCCGTTTCTTCATTGAAACTAATGTCTAATTCCGAGTTCATATGATAACCCGAAAAAATTTCTTCATACATCTCGGCTATGCGGTGGGGTGTCCCTATCAGACCCTCTCTATCCGGATTTTCCCCTAATTCTATTAATATTTGTCTTACTAATTTTTCGATTTTTTTCTTATTAATTAAACTTTTGTTCATCTTTTTTCCTTTCTAGGTATCCCTTTTTGCCTATCGGGCACATATTTCTTTATGTAACTGTGGTATAATCCTTACTTCGGGATATAACGGAAACACGAAATCGTAGAAATTAAATAATTTGGCCAATGTCGGCTCATCCATACCGGTGCTGGGCTGAATAACGAAACCAGAGATATTTTGGCGATTACACTTACTAAAAATGTCATGGACTAATTCTTTGAACCAGGCTATACTTGTGGAGTTAGTCGTTACCACCTTTATATATGTAGTTTTACCATATTTCTGTGCCAGCTCTAAACATTCGAATTCATTTAGTAGCAGGTCATCGTAATTATCTGTTCTTGTAACACCAGAGTCTGGAGTCTTGAACTCAATCTTGCAAATGTCAATATAATGAAGTATTTCCGAAAATCTGTGCGAATCGAAGCAGGAGGACTCTATGTATGTTTTTAATCCTTTCTCATTTTTCAGAAAGTCAGCCAAAGAGATTATTGCATGATGCTGAAGCAGTGGTTCTCCACCGGTAAAATTTACTTTATAGGTGAAAGGTTGTAGGAGACTCTTTATCTGCTCTTTTGCTTGGTGAATGGAGTACTCCTTTCCGCTGTCCATCGGTAGAGCGTATGGTGTATCACACCATCTGCATTTTAGATGACAGCCAGCAAGTCGTATAAACATGGTCTTTGTTCCTACGTAGATCCCTTCTCCTTCTATACTGGTAAATATTTCACTGATTCTAACACTATTTTCTGATATTTGCATAGGCCGTTTTATCCTGTATACCTGCTTTGCTGAATGCTGTTTTCCTATTTATACACGATTCGCATCTACCGCAATGTACAAACCCTTTCCCTGGAATTTTCATGCCGTTGGAGTAGCAACTCCAAGCCTGGAAGACTGTGTCACCAAGTAGCTTGTAACCTAATCTGACTAGCTGAGATTTGGTAATACCGTCCAAAGAAGGGGACCAAATAGAAACTTTCTTCTTCAGTCCTAAGTTAATCCTATCTATTTCGGCAAGATTCAAGGATTTGGCTATGGATTTAGCAAACTCAGGTCTACAATCAGCGTATCGACTATCATCGGCGTGTGCACCATACGCGATCATTCTCGCATTGCAACTGAAAGCCCATGCCGCAGCTATTGTTATAAAAATTGCATTCCTTAAGGGAACAATTAAGTTGTAGTCGAATTTTTGGCCAAGTCTCATGTTCTCGCTTGTTAGGGCGTTAGAATTACCGTATAGCTTCTTCATAAAATTGATGTCTATGATCCGATGTTCATCAATACCTAACATCTGCGAGGCCTTTTTTGCTGTGCTAATTTCACGTTTTGCCCTTTGTCCATAGGAAAAGGTTAGAGCTTTAATTTGAAATTTCTTATACTCTCTTAGATATGCGCAAATACAAAGAGAGTCCAGTCCTCCGCTAGTTATGCAAATAGCAATTTCGTCTCTGCTATCTGGCAATTAGCGCATAAACCCCTCCACTTCCGTAGGATGCAGCTATTGACAGCCTCGAAAATAACAGTGCCACCTCATAATTTGTCGAAAATAGAGTGTTATCCAATAAAATTGAAATAGGAATACTGCAGGTAGCTATCAAGCCAACAAGAAGCTGTTCTTTGTTGTTGCCATTGCTATATTTCTTGATAAAGAAATAGGTAGATATGTTTCCCAATCCTATTCCTAAGAGGATTAGATAAGGATAAAGCTGGTGGAAGACTGAAATGACAGAAAACGGTCCTGCCCAACAAAGGCCATTAATTATCTTAATATATAAAGGCCAACCTAAACTCTTTTTCATTCTTATCCTGACGGATGAAAAAACCTTTCTTCTTTTGTAGATACTTATTCCAAGACTTAAACCAAAGCTCCCCAACCATAAACCAAGATAATAAAAGTAAGGAAGTTGGCTTTTGGATAATAACAAACTAAGTGGAGCAGCAAATAATATGGCTAGGGCAACGGCTATAAATAAGACTCCAAAGCTACGCTTGATCTCAATATCGGCGCACGCGGACAATAAATAGCAAAAATTTGGTTTCTTTAATTTAAACTATTTCAAAATAATAGAACTGCAAAGATTCTGAATTTAGAGAATTCTTTTCTTTCTTTGAATAGTGATAATTTTGAAATAATTGGATTATGTTAAGATGAGAATTTAATTCGAGCAATAACATTTACTATAACTGGAAATTGATCAAAATCGTAACAATTTCCATAACTTAAACTGCTGGCTTACTTTTTGATAATTCACAGAAAATCGGAATAGCCGACAACCAGTTCTCCATTTTTTGTTTATCTGCTTCATCTAATTTTACTAACCTAAATGCAATTAAGATAAAATTGTGACGCTGGCATATCCGCGAAAAAGGCAGCAGTAAATACAAATTCAGATGGTGATTAAATTATTTGTTTTGTACCACATTTTGGACAGAATTTGGTTCCCACTTTTAGTGAATGACTACATTCGCTACACCGTTTATCTTCAGACCCTGGTATAATAGATGGGGAAATGCGTGGATTATCATTCGAGCTCTTGGTATACATTTCTACAATAGCCCCACTCGGTTTAAATGAATCATCTATGTCTGGCATGAATTCAGATTCAAGGGACTTATCTTTATCAAAATCCTTAATAAATAACATCAGTCTTGGAACTTGTTCTTTATTCTCTTCTATGCTTACTTGATCAGCCAGCCATAAGGCAAATTTCTTTAATGTCATTTCGGGGGTAGAAAATGTTAGAGTATGTGTAGACATATACTCTTCAGTAGCAGCTCTTCCGTTAAAAATTTTCATTATATAAATAATAGCATGCGGCAGTTTTAATTATTGCGCATTTCCACATTTGGTGCAAAACTTTGACTGGCGAATGATTTCTGCTCCACAAGACTTGCAATTCTTTGTCTTGGCAATCATAATGTCTTGGCCTGCCAAATCACGTTTTATGGTTATATCTACAGGAGTGAATGTTGGCTCAGGTTGTTGGGACTCTGGCAAGAGATATTGGTCAGAATCCTTAGATTTACCCTCACCCCCCACGAATCCTCCAATGCCAAAACTACCTCCACTTGTAGAAGGACCATATGAAGCAAAACCTGCAGAAGGACTTTTGACCGATGAGCCTTTTGTGACTGCTGATTTCAATTCTAGTATGACCCTGGCCACCAAGAAATTCAGTGCTGATGATGCAACAAGATAATCAGCTATCTTCCTATTGAATTCCCTTTCATTGATTTTTCCTTTTTTATAAAGTTGAATGGTCTGCACCAATGATTCGTATTGCTCTTGAGTCTCATTTAGCAATTGCTTTAGTTTCTCAGCTAAACCGCCTAATGCGTCCACACCAAAGGACATTGTAATGATTCTCGTTCACGGGTCTAATAAAAGTTTGAATAAAAAGCTATTACCGTTTTTCTATGTTAATCAAAGCAAATCAAAGCAATGCATTGTGTTTCGGGGTTTTTGTAACGGCATTTACTGTCATTGGAAACATCTATGCGGGGTCAAAAAACCTATTAATACCTACATGTAGAATGTGAGTTCATAAATATAGTGGAGGGGTAGTCCAGCCTGGTTAGGATACCTGCCTTACACGCAGGTGGTCATGGGTTCAAATCCCATCCCCTCCACTTTTAGGCTAAACTAGTAGAAGCGGTATTTGATTAGGATTTGCACATATATCGCAACGACAAGGCATTATGAACTGATTTTCCAAATTAGTGACAACTAAAAGAAATGCCAGCCTAGAGTTACAGGCTTTTGATTTGATCAATTATTGAAATATAGTCTTGCTCAAAGTTTTGCTTTATTTGAGATGAATTTAATAAACTGGAAACGCATTAATGTTATCTGGGCAATATGATAATAGCGACGAAAAAGAAGAAGCTAGTGGTAATTCAGAATTTGCCGACCAGAGATGGAAACCCACGTTACTATTACTTAGTTTCATCTAATAAAAAGTTAAAATGAGTTTAAGGGCGTTGTGTCTTGAGAACACCCTATCTGGAACAAGTTCCTAAATGACATGAAAATGGAAGGGAAAAAAGAATGATAATTTTTTTGATGCATCAAATTGACAATTTAACGATAGATTGAGTTGACCCTTAATTGTTTGGATACCCCTGTTAGATTACCTATACCAATCATACGTCTGCGTACATTGCGAATTCATGAGGATGTGGTCGTACGGCCAGCTCCATGTGCTCTTTTCCTGCATGTTCGATTATACTAGCGATCACTTCCTTACCAAATATTGGTTCCAAAAACTTAGAGTCACTCTGCAATTCTTCACATGCTTCCCTTAAGCTGGCAGGAAGTTGTTGAATGCCTAATTCTCTTCTTTCTTCCTCCGTCATCTTAAAGATATCAGCATTGACTGGATCGCCTATAGACAACTTTCTTTTTATACCATCTAGCCCCGCAGCAACAATAGCTGAAAATGCAAGATATGGATTGCACGAGGGGTCAGGGGCCCTGAATTCTATTCGCTTCATGTTTGCAAATTTTTTACCTTTATAATGAGCGGGAATTCTAATTATAGCTGACCTATTGCCCGTACTCCAAGCAATATATACTGGGGCTTCATACCCAGGAACTAATCTTCGATACGAATTTGTGGTAGGAGCCACTATTACGGCTAAAGCTTTGGCATGATCAATTATACCGCCGCCAAAATATCGTCCGATTTCAGACAATTCAGCATACTGGTCGGTTGCATCATAGAATAGATTACGTTGTTTATTCCAAAGACTTACATTGACATGCATTCCCGAACCGTTATCCAAGGCAATTGGCTTAGGCATCATTGTTGCAATCATATTGTGTTTCTTAGCTATGTTTTTGACGATATACTTGTAACTTTGTGCCGAATCAGCCGCATTAACGAGACTATCATAACGAATATCTATTTCACATTGACCAGCGGTCGCAACTTCATGATGATGAGCGTCACATATTATGCCAAATTTGTTACTCAACACATCTACGCATTCGTTTCGATATTGCATTAGCGTATCTCCGGGTGCGCTTGGTAAATAACCCTCTTTGAGTCTAAGCGCATATCCGACGTTGTCAGTTGACCATGGCGCTTCTCTAGATGTTATTTCATAGCTCTGCCCACGAGAAGGAGTTAGCGTATTAACTGAAAGCTTGTCAAATACAAAAAACTCTACTTCAGGACCCCAATATGATACTTCGTACCCTTGATCCTTGGCATATTTTTCAGCTTCTTTTGCAATGGCCCTAGGATCTTTCGGGTAAGATCCTCGAGTTATCCCTCCGCTCAAAATATCGCAAATTAGTCTAGCGGTAGGATATTCTTCGATCCATGGGATCGTAGCATAAGTAGAGGAATCGGGACGGATAATTAAATCAGATTCTTGTATTTCAGTAAAACCTTTAATTGAAGAACCATCGAGTTTGGGTAATCCATCCTCAAAATCCTCTATTCTAAAGGTATTTGAAGCTATTGTAGTGTGATGAAATCTGCCGAATAGACCCGTAAATTGTAAATCAAGAAATTTAATCCCATCTCGCTCGAGTCTTTGCATAACCTCTTCGTTGGTGTACGATAAGGGTTCTATTCTTCCGCTAAGAACTCTATATGGCAACTAGAATCTTATTTCTTTATTGTACTCCTCTAATTAAGTTTTAAAATAAGTTTCATGTGTTTTTGAGATTGTTTACAGAATAGCTGATAAAAAAGTTATATTTTGTGAAGCATGAGAGTTAAGTGACAGTAAGTAACACTCAGGTTGATCACTGGTGAAAAGTGCAGACGAGGGGGAAAGGTCAGATATAGATGAGCATCCCGAGATGATAGATTTGAATTTCATATCAAATCTTCTACTTAAGGAAGTTCAAATTCCTACGTTACAATATTTATCGCCAGATGCATTTAAAATGATTGCTAGATTCATCAGAAACTTATCGCTGCAAAATTACGAAAATATAGAATCAAAAATTAGGGATGAACTAATTCGGCTAGCATCACTTGCAACTAGACTTTTAATCGAAGTACGCTGTCAAAAATTAGTCTTCGAAATTGACGATCATTTAGACTTACCTGCCATTTTCGCAACTGAACAATACTCTAAATTGACCGAAGAAGAAAAGTATGTTCTGGAAGCGAATCTAGACGCATTTAGAAAGAAAGAATCATTGGTGCTTGCCTCTACAGAGGGGCGCGAGAAAATGCTGAAAATTTTTTCAAAATTGGTTCATTCGAGAAAAGTAATAGTAAAGTTTCTTAAACCGATTGAACAGTTTATGGGTGTCGATATGAACAAGTATGGTCCATTCCTGAAGGAAGATGTTGCGGTATTGCCATTTGAAAATGCGAGATCGCTTATTGAAAACGGAACTGCTAGAGAAATTTATAATGATTTGCCATCTAAATAGATGCAAATCTAGATATTATTCTATGCGTAATCATAACTTAAGTAATCTTGCCACATAATGGAGTTGATATAGATCAATTCATTCTTTTTACAATTTATCCAACCGCAGTTTTTTTTGCTGTCGGATTTGTGGCGAAAAAGCGAAACCTTTCTGACGTATTCAAATACATTCTTCAGGGACTAACCTGCATAGTTTTTTCTATCATTTATTTCGTTGGAGTGCCTAGAGGCGGCGCAGATGGCCTTGCCATCATATTAGCAATGTTTGGGATATTGCTATTATTTATGGCCAGAAAGCAGAAGATTCAACCGGCTACTTCCGAAGACCAAGCAAGGACAGCATAAACAATTTTATAATTTTTTCTTATCTGTTTCTATTAAACCTCAAAATTGTCTAGTGTTGCATACCAATTCCATCTAAGACATTCCAATAAATCAGCAACATTTTTTCCATATTTAGGATCTAGTAATAAGACACTTGGCGATCAAATGATACCAAGAGAAATAACCTAATATTAGGTAACTATACTTATGACGTAGATTCGTGTTTTCTTCTTTTGTATTCAATTAAGCCCATCAATTGATAGCCATACTCTAAATTGTGTTTGACATGGTTAATCCCGTGCGATCCATGCGGTACGAACTTACCATCCAGTACATTTTCGATATATGTCCTAGCTTTCCTAATTGAAATTGTTGCATGTTGAAGCTGCCTGTCTGTTAGTTTTTTTCCAATTTCTTTTTCTACTTCACGGCTGAATTCATTAGATCCCACTAATTTAGAATACTTCTGTAACTTGTGGTAATTCAAGCCTAAGTCTGTGATTTTTTTATAGTCCTGCTCAGATAGATTCATCAATAACTCTTCTAACTCCTTTTTCTTTCTTCGAGTCAAAATACTAAGGCTGTTAATGAGATCTTTCCGACTTGCCTTAGGAAGAATTTCGGCTCTTGGTTTTAGAGATATTTCTGATTGATGTTTTTCAGGTATACTATCCATTCCTTTAGTAACTTTCTGAACATCACTCATTAAGGCCATCGGGAAACTCTGGATATTATTTAACGCATCATTTTTGATTCTCTGATAATATCTTTCTAGCCCATAAACGCCTACTCTTTCTCCACTAAGATCTGTTCCCTTGTGAACAATGGACGATATATTAAGAACTAACCTAGGATAATTATTTTTCAGCATGTCATTTGATGCATCATAATTTTCCATAATATCTTTGTAGATACTCAGAATCGCATCGTCTACCAATCGGTTTATGGGTTGAGACCCATTTGTAATTTCAGGTTCTCTTCTAGGTTCCAAGCCCTTGCAACCAATCGTCAAAAAATCACATAGCTCTGATTTTGAGAGAATATAATCGTTCGCCTCAGTAGAAGTAACAATTGCTTTCATTACATTGAGCCAGAGATCTTTAGAAGTAGATACATTCGGGTATGCCTTCTTCATAATATCTAAAGCCCCTTTCTTTATTTTCGTATCAACAATCCTTAATTCCTCAAAGGCTCGGGTTAGTATTTTATCTACTGATGGACTTTTAATATCAGCAGAAAGATTGTTAATATTAGTCAATGAATGTTCACTTATAGCACTAATCCTAATATTAATGATAATATTTAGAGAATATCTGAGTTTTGTAATCTGTTTCAGTAAAATTAAATATTACAATTGTATAGGCAATATTCTGAAAAGTTTCGGCTTTCCATATTTAAGATGCCCCTTAAATTAAATAACCTTCTTGCCAGAGCAAATTTAGGAAACTATTCCCGAGCAGGAGCCGCTAACCTAAATACAGAAAGAGGTACTTCTGGCTTTGCTTATTCCTTACTAATTATTTCAAATACGGTGCAAATTAATCATGTACCACGGAAGTATTTGCTACAGCAAGCCTAGCACAGAATCCCATTACACCCCCAAATACTATGTGTAATGCCAATGATCCAAAAAAGATTGTACTAGAAAGTTGGAGAAATTGCTTTGCCAGAATATACTCTTCTGAATTATGATTTACGCTACTCAACATTTTTTGGAGGGTTGGTTGCATCAAACCATAATTAAGAGGCAAGAATAAAACTGCCCAAACTATCACTCCAGCTAGGATACCGGTTGCTAATCCCTTTATTAGAGAATTGATGTTTAAAATCTTGATTTGCTTAGAAATAGTACTGTATGCTATTCCAATTATCACTGCAGTTACCAAATACAATGTAAATCCAAGATACACCGCATACGACGAAGGGATTCCAAATGCCAACCCGACCATCTTATAGAGCGATCCAGGTGGTAAACTCAATTCAGAATCAATAGCCAGAAATAAACCAAAAATTGCCCAAGCGGCTGTAAGACCTGCTATCATGCCCGACGGACGACGAATGACCACTGGAGACGAAGGTTGCATAACTATCAATATATACACTCTCGAATATTTAGATTTTATGTGATTTGCTCTGTAGTAACTTCTCATTAGAAATCTTAGTTCGTGTTCTATAGACGATTACACATGATCAGGCATCTAGCTTATTGCAATAATTTGGATCTCAACTAGACATATTTAGTGATTATGATCCACAAGTTCAAATTGGATAACAGTTAACTAGAAAGGGCATTCCTCTTTATCCAACATTGGAACTACTTTAACTTAATTTTACCGCCATGCTTTTTTACTTCTGCGATGATGTCCTTTGATACCTTTTTTAATACTTCTTCAACATCCGATTTTCTTTTGCCCTTTGAAATTATCTGAATTTTCATCAAAGGAACACTTTCATGTAAATGCCCCTGCGGGTGGGTTTTTAAGTATAATAGCTCTGGCGGAAATCTATTTACCAATTTGGTCAAAGTCCGGGCTAATGTAGCTTCCCCGACACCTTCCACATAATAATAACGTTGTTGTGCTTCGAATTTTCCTACTTCCTTTTTGATTTTAACTAATATGCTCGCAGAAAATATTGCTTTCATTTCAGCTGGTACTCCAGGCAAACACACAATTCTGGTTTTTTTAATGCTAATTTGGACTGCTGGGGCATTTCCGATAGGATTTAGGATTGGTATTGATCCCTCCGGAATCAACGCCATTTTCAATCGGGCGCTGGTTAATTTCACTCTTTGTCTACGTTTCTTATAACTGTCCTTTATCATCTGTACTGCAGTAGAATCTAAAACGAGCTTTCTTCCCAAACTTCTGCCAACACCCCTTAAAGTCATGTCATCGTAAGTAGGACCAAGACCACCACATGTAATCAACCAATCAGGCTTCCTTTCTAAACAGTTCTTAATTGCGTAATCGATTTCTTTTACGTCATCTCGAACAGACAACACTCTTGTTACTAATCCACCTATTCTCGTTATCTTTTTGCACATCCAATTAGCATTTGTATTCAGTGTAATACCTGATAAGAGTTCATTACCTATACATACTATTTCGACTTTACTCATACCCTTCCACAGCTAACCTATGGATATTTTAGTCCAAAACGTGTTTATTACGATTATTCCCTCTCATTTGGGATCAGGGTCCTCTGAGCTCTAAGTTTTGATGCAAGCCACAAATTTGGGAAGCGAACATTATGTATCCTGCCACATTCGAGGAACGTCGGTATGGATAGAAATTGTTTGTATCTTTAGGCATTAATTCATACTTAATCTTACTTGCTTCCTCCTTAGAAATTGGAGCACGAACAAATGCGTCTTTTAATATATCTTTCCAAGGAAGTTGAGGTAATGCCCCTTTTTTCAGAGCTAAAATTGAAATTACCCGAACGCTGTTTTCCTTGTCGAGAATAATTGAATAAGCATAATCATCGGAAGGCCCAAAAGGGTCTGTCGTAGTATATGGATCAATGTCAATATGTGCTCCCAGTCTTCTTTTAAAGACAAATGCCATCCTGCTCATTAGAGCGAGATCAGATACTGAAAGTTTGCTCAACATGTCAAGAGTTGGAAGTTTGGTATCAAGGCTTGAAAGCATAGACAACGGTAGCAATCTTGATTATATAATTTTTGATACTAAAGTGATCTTTCAGAAAAACCAATAAATTAGAACCTGGTAAACTAAGTTTTGCCGGGGTACCCAAGCTAGGTAAGTAGAATTTGACCCTAAGAGGGGTCAGCCTCGAGATCTCAGGGAAAAAGAAAACTAAGGGAAAGCTGATGTCCGCAAGGACTCGTGGGTTCGAGTCCCACTCCCGGCGGTACAATCTCTGTTTTCAATCAAGTCTCATGGTCATAGGACGACCTGTCATTTCATTGGCATAAGGGCCTTGGTAATTTCATTCCCTTGATACACGAATTATGAAATTTGACAAAAAAGACATTGAGAAGATGGAGTTCATAACTAATTTTATTACAAAATTTCTTATTGGTCGCCTAGGGATATCGAAAGATATTTGTAAATAGTCATAAACACTGGTTAAAAGGATTTCGCATTCCATTTACCAATAACGAATATCCATCACGGCTAAGGTCCACCGATCCGTGTATTGGAACCAAAAAAAGATACTTGGGTGGGCGACTAAACGCCTATTTCCTTTGCAATAGCTACAATCTTCTTTCCATCACTAGTTAGACTATTGTAGACCTTATTTTTTACATTCTTTCTGTCCACGAGTCCCCTTTTATGAGCCTTCAGAAGCAATTTGTGTCCGTATCCATACGCTCCAAGCTTGGTCAGTAATTCTCTCGTAGGGTATCTCCTTGCCGGCCCTATGGTCTTCAGTAACTTGACCAATGCTTTCTCCTCTACCAGTATTTTCAGTAATCTTGCATCTTTCATACAATAGTTCTAAACATATAAGTATATAATTGTTATTCTTTACTAGAAACATAGATATCGATCCCTTTATATATATTTAAGAAAGAGTCAGCGATTCCCCGGCATGGTATTTAAATTTACGATGTTACCATAGTATCTGAAGAAGTCATTTGAAGAAGACCTCAAGTCCTTTTTCTTGAATCAATATAATATAAATGAAATTGTTCGCGGGCTGTCTGTGGATGTGTGGATCTGAGGATATGTTGATTACATGTTTCTAATATTCAGAGCTTACCCGATACAGATTAGATATTTAATGTTACTATCTGTTAATATTCGAGCCACGGTTAATATGAGAGTGAGTATTGTCTGGGTTAGTCTTGGTTAGTCTTGGTTATTCCAAAAGTGCTAAGTCGACCATATCTCATCCATTGTTTCATATTGATAAGAGGATTCCTATCTGTCTATATCCTGCTCCTAAGGAGATACATTACCGCTCTTGGGCCGTAGGTCTTATTAGTATCTCATTCACATTTACATGGTTGGGTGCACCTATAGCAAATAAAACAGCATTTGCTATGTCTTCTGACTGCAATATTTCCATGTTCTTCGTAGCTTCAATAAATTTGGCCATCGACTTGTCAGTTATTGTCTCCAATAGGTCGGTGGAAACTGCTCCAGGTTCAATGCATGTAACTCGGATGTTATACTTTGGACTTACTTCCTTTCTTAATCCTTCGCTAAAAGCCGTGATGGCATGTTTTGTCGCACAGTAAACAGTTCCTCCAGCAAATACTACTCTTCCCGCAACTGATGACATGTTGACTATATGTCCTGATTTTTGGTTCAACATGTATGGCAGTACAGCCGAGGTACAATAAAGAACCCCTTTGAGATTTACGTCAATCATCTGTTCCCATTCTTCCACTTTTCCATTCTGAAAATAGCTTAGTGGCATTAAGCCAGCATTGTTAATTAGAAAGTCAACTTTGCCCCATTTCCTAATTATGGCATCAACAAATGAATCACAATCTGTTTTCTTGGTTACATCAAGCTTTTGAACAAAAAATTCTTGATTTTTCTTGGTGATTTGCTTTTTTAACTCTTGTAGTCTGTCAATACGCCTTGCCCCCGCAGCTACTCTTATTCCTATTTTAGATAGCGCTAACGAAGTTGAATAGCCTATACCACTACTTGCTCCTGTTACAATTGCAACCTTATTTTTTAACGACATAAATCAAGCTAATACCATAATAACCGCTTATCTTCCTTTTCTAATATAATTTAACATTTGAGGAAGTTGACACACCTTCTCATTCTCGTTAGGTCGCTTATTGTTCCATATTAACGGTGTACAATTGTCATTGGATAGACGAAAATTATGTCGCAAATCTATTAAAAATCTATTAAAAATTAATAAATAGTCCAAAATTGAGTATATTTCGTGATTATGATTGAGATAAAAGGGGGTTTGAGGAATCAAAAAGATTGTTCCATGGTATTGAAAATAGCGTAAAACTGAGAAGGCCTTAACAGCCTATTGCAATACCTTATTAACTCATGCCTCTGCTTTGCGCGGGTTTTCAAATAATGATCTAGTCTTAGTACCAGTTCTACACGGTGACCTTCTTGGCTTAGAATCGAAGCTCAAGAACGGAAAGAACTGGTCGTGTTTGAGGAGGGTCATTAAGGTATTCTAGACTTCATTCCTATTCTTACAAGGGTCTCATTTCAGAAGATAATAATGGAAGTAAACTTACGGTCAAGTCAGCAAAAAACTGGCTGTTATAACATGTGATTAAATTACACCAAGTTGATCCTTTGACTTTAATAACGATCAGAAAATTCGTATTAACCTCATAATTTGATCAGCCCAAAGGTCTTCGATGTTACTGCTATATTAAACAAGAATCCATGTAGTATTTATTTATGTTAAGAACGATTATTGTTTCCTGAAAATTACCAAAAGCGCAATTGACCAATTCATTTTATCGAAAGGTTTTGAGAAACCGATGCTCGAATTTGGCAATTACTACTTAAAATGGTATGATAAATCTTATTGGGTCCGTCAAAAAGAAATACCTGAATTAAAAAGATTCCTGAAAAATATAACTCGCCATTTATCTGTGATTTATCATTTGCTAAATAGTTTGGAGAATAAAAAACCCAAAGATAAATATTGTGCATATAGGCAACATTCTCCTGACATACACCTTTCTCATAGCAATAGAAATAGGCTAATTAGATATGATTTGCATATGATGTTAGATGGTTCTACGTTCATTGATAGAACAGAAAAAATTGAAATTATTAATGAAGAGATTAATGAGATATCAAAGAGAGTAAACGAATATTCTATGGATAACGTTTACTCTTCACTTTCCGCAAAGTGGAAACTGGGTCAGTTGGTATTCAATAGACTGGGCACACCTGGAATTAAAGAATAAAAATGTACAGTCACTGGTCTTAAATATTAGCCTTATACTCCCTGGTCTAACCTTGTTTTATTAATCTGGCTTGAGTAAGATTAGGTCGCAAACCAAAAGATACTTCTGAACTTTTCCTGCTAAAGATAGGTCATAATGGCGCATAAAAACAAAATATTAAGCTATCTTGCGGTAGGAAATGCTGCCGAAGACTGTGCTTTTCAATTCTCCTTGTGAATTAAAAGTTATTTCGCATTCTCTACGTCTAAATTGAGACTGACCTCATTTGAAAGACATCGTTATGTCCTAACTCTATAGACAAGTAAAGGCTGAGGCCCTAATCAATAAGTTACAAAAATCCTTAACAGCATTAATGGAGCAAGTTCATTCGACAATAAATACGGCACCTTCGACAAAATCATACCGTGATTGTTATCAGTACCTAGTCGTGTGAGTATGATAACTTGACGAAGGAACGTGTTTATAATCTATAATTATTCTTATTTCGATTATGGCTTCAAGATCACCTATTAATCGCAATCCCAAATTAAAAGATAGATATACCACTCATCGGGTGAAGATAGATGAAGATATCATATCCTTGACGACTTCTCTTTTGAGCTATGATACCAGGACAGCATACGCGGTCCTCGGGGCGCAGTTAGCGCAAATTGAGCGTCCTTTCCATGCATTTCAAACGATCAAGATGTTGGGATTTGGCGCAGGTCTAGATGTCCCAAGGATTTCTATGGACTATGTATTAGAAGGGTATGACTTTCTAAGGACATTCTGGCCTAAAATGGTACTCCCCATTTGTAGTTGGTGGCAACATAACAAAGGGAAAGAAGGAAAAGAGCTGATGAAAGAGGTTTGTGCTATTATCACTTACCTGTTGCCACTGCCCTATAACTTGATTCAAGGGGTTATATCGATCATAGCCGTCATAGTTGTAAAAAATGGATTAGACAAATTATGCACAAATAAGAATGGCCGACCCCCGGAACCATAGTGGTTATTAAAGCTTCAAGCCTTTTATAGATACTGACATACAGGTAACAATACGGGATGTTTCATCGAATTGAATAGACTTGGGCGTCACAGCGGAAGCGGGAACAATTGTAGCAGTTTTTGGAGGTCAAAGTTACTAAAAGAAACTCCTGCGAGTTTCTGGGAAGAGTATAATATGAAGGTTGGGGACGTGAGCAGACTTAAGAACGCGAGAGTAACCTTACTGGAAGGTTCTGTAAAATCAGTTATTAAGACAAGAACTGGAGCCAAATTAGCGATTAAAATTGCAAGAGTTGGAGAGGATTATCCTACGGTGGAAGCTTTAGATCAGATTGTAAAGAATGAAGATTCATGGGAGGAAATGGGTACGAATGAAATGAACGAGTACGATCTAAAAAGTGACTCGGAGCTTACAAGAAACCAGAAAAAGGATTGTCGTTCATAATGGTTTGCAGGGGTATATGTTTGAGACATAAAGCAATAAAGCCGGCCGGGAAAGAAAGGGGTCGCTATATTACAGGTCAAAAGCGTTGTCAAGTCTGCGGCATTTTCATAATGTGGCCGGGATACTTTTGTCCCTGTTGTGGCTATAGATTGAGAACGAGACCGCGAAATTTCAAGTATAAATCGAAATTGAGAGCAGCAAACAACTTTAAACATCGAAACCTCCTTACAGTTCAAAAATAGTAAACGATAAATATGCTTCCGGAAAAAAATTTGCAAAATGCGTTACTGCTTTTTATATCAGATAAAATGGGGTGAAGCCAATCCGGGGTCTAGAAGGTTCCAATTATCGTTTTTGGTCCTTTGTTAACTGTTTAAATCTTACATCTTTGCAGTAGCCTTGACTTCAGAATTCTTCGGCGCCAGACCAGTCCAAGTAGTC
>DASWDL010000254.1:0-7526 GCA_036395315.1 Nitrososphaeraceae archaeon | reverse complement strand
ACTAAGGCTGCACCCCACCCGAAGGCGTGGGCGTGTTCGTATGGCTGACTTGCCAACCTCCATATCCTCAAAGGCAGAGCGTCTACCGGGCCACTTAGGCTCGAAAAGAATAAGCTTGTTCCCAATATCGTCATGATTAGGGGGGCAGTTTCCCCCGCAATTCTAGCTATTCCAAGAACTATCCCAGTAAGAACGCCGCTCTTAGCGGTAGTAAGGACAATATTCATGGTGATCTTAGCTTTTGAAATTCCAAGAGCATAACCACCTTCCCTAATCGAATGCGGGACAATTTTGAGCGTCTCCTCTGTTACCCTGACTACTATTGGGGTCATTATTATAGACAGCGCCAAAGCACCTGCCCAAACTGAAAATGAGCCTATTGCTATTACGATTGTAACGTAGCCTACTATGCCAATTACAATGGAAGGAAGCCCAGTGAGCATATCGTTCAAAAATCGTACTGCCAAAGGAAAGATTCCTATTCCAGCAAATTCTGAAAGATATATTCCGGTAAGGACGCCTACCGGTGTTGCAATCAATGAGGCCAGCCCAACGACTATAATTGTACCCTGTATTGCCGGACCAATTCCGCCTTTTCCAGATATGATTGAACCTTGAGGTCCGGTCAGAAATTCAAAACTAAGTACGCCTACACCATTCTTAATGATCTCCAGCAATATGCTTCCGAGGGGCACTATTGCAGCGACTAAACATACTATTGCAAATATACTAACTAATTTATCAATGATGATACGGTTACGATATTTTTTTTTCATTTGATCGTGGATCAACGTTCTATAATTCTTTCCCCAGTTTTTCTCGCCGCTGCTCATCAGTTTTTCTCTCCGGATGGAACCTTGACCATTCTCTTTACCAGTAATTGGGCTCCAATATTGATTGCAACTGTCAACATCAGAAGGACGGCACCTAGACCTATCAGAGCAGAAAGATGCAACTCAGAAGATGCCTCATTAAATTCATTAGCTATAAGGCTGGAAAGGGTTTGGCTCTGAGCAAATAGGGATGTCGGAATAGCTGCTGCGCCTATTACGTTACCAATTACTAGCGTTACCAACATTGTTTCCCCTACGGCCCTTCCTAGACCTAGAATTGCAGCTCCTAGAATACCTGATTTTGCGTAAGGGATGACAGCTATTTTCACAGTTTCCCATCTGGTAGCTCCAAGGCTATATGCTGCTTCTCTCTGAGAGTTAGGAACTACTCTCATTACCTCTCGGCAAATCGATGATACTATCGGAATAATCATTATAGCAAGAACTATTCCTGCAGTAAAGACATCTAGTCCAAATGGATATTTGGCAAAGAAGGGAACAGATCCGTGAAATGCATTGTATAAAGGCACTTCAATAAAATCTCTTATCCAAAATCTAAAGACGAATAGGGCCCATAAACCATAAATGATGCTAGGCACTGCTGCTAATAATTCTATTATAAACGAAAGAGGAGTAGCAAGACGTGACGGTGACATCTCTGAAATGAATATCGCAATCCCCAGACTGATGGGAACACCTATCGCCATTGCTATTGCTGCACTAACAAGGGTACCTACAATATAGGGAAGAGCACCAAAAGATTCACGCCCTTCAACGGCATTCCAATCGGTGCCTGTAAGAAAATTAATTCCTTCAAATGAGAAAATCTGTGCAGAACCATGAGCCACCGAATAGGTGACTAGGGCAACCATCAATAGGGTGTAGCTTGCTGCGCCTATTACAATAGTCCTAAAGAGTTTGTCACTTCTTCGTTTTTGAGATAGGTGCTTGGTCAGAACTTCCTTGTTCTTGGAGACGTAATTTTCTATTGTCGAAACACCCTAGGTGGTAAATCTATACTGTCTGAGGATATATTATGATAGCATAACTGAAGAATATAGATCCATATGATCTATATAGATATGAAAATAATGATGAGGTCCTACTTTGGCTATGATAAATCTACAATTATGTGGTAAAAAAAGAAAAGTTAGCTTTCCTCTTATGTCACCGGACTACCTTTGAAGGTCAATGATTTTAGTGTGTCTTGATCGAGTTTTACTACATTATCCGGGAGGGGAACATAGTTTAGCTTTTCAGCAGTTTTCTGTCCGTCTGTTATAGCCCATGACAAAAAGTCAACTATTGATTTTGCCTTCGCTTGGTCAATACTTGGATTAGTGCCCAGCTCCTTGAAGAGAAGTATGTACGAAAAGCTTGCTATAGGATATGAATTATTTCCTGGGGCATTAACCATCGTAACATTTGTCCAGGGTTGATCTCCCTTGGGAAGTGACCCTGAAATTGATTCAACCGCAGCTCGAGTAGATTCTAGACTTGGTTCGACAAAGTTACCATCCTTGTTTTTCATAAAGGCGAAGGGAGTGTTTGTTGTCAACGCATAGGTTAATTCGATGTATCCAATTGTATTTGCAGTTCCTTTAATAGCATTAGCAACTCCCTCATTGCCTGGCGCACCAATACCAGTTGGCCATTGTACGGCTTTCCCTCTTCCTACTTGTTGATTCCATGCAGAGCTAACGTTTGATAGATAATCGGTCCAAACGAAAGTAGTTCCTGATCCATCAGATCTGTGTACTGTAACTATATTGTCACCAGGTAGAGTTTTGCCTGGATTTAGCGATGCAATTTTCGGATCATTCCATTTGGTGATTTTGCCTAAAAATATATCTGCTAACACTTCACCGGTTAATTTCAATCCTTTTTCGGGTATACTTGGAACATTATAAGCAGCTACCACTGAACCGATTGTCTCTGGTATATGTACGGCATTTGGTGCTGCTTGCATTTCTTGTGCAGTCAAAGGCGCATCTGACGCACCAAAATCAACAGTTTTTGCGGTAAATTGCTTTACTCCTCCTCCACTACCTATGGATTGATAATTAATGTCTACATCCGGCTTTACTGTCTTGTAGTCTACCCTCCAAGTATCAATTAATGGAAAAGGAAAGGTCGCTCCAGCTCCATTAATAACTATTTTAGCTTGGGCACCGCTGAAGGTGGTCGGAATTATTATTCCTACGGACAAAATGCATACGACCATTCCTATTAAGAATAAACGGCTACGTATATTTTGCATGAAGTTCAATAGATTGTGTTAGATTAATGGTTTGTCAACCCGATCAATATAGATCTATTATAACTATATTCTCACAACTTCAGTCTCAAGTTACTTATTACGTCAATATAGTATAGCGAATTTTTTAGGGCCTGTCCCTTAAGTCTATCTAAATTGTATCATATCGACATTAAGCATCTTATTCCGAGGGTAATGTCTTGATAATTCATCTATAATCTTAGCTCTCCGATCGTATGTATATTATCCGTCAATTCAGTTTTACAATAGATCTTCCTGGTTGCCAAAAGCATCTCCGCCCTTCCAAGCGATAAAACTACCTATATCATTCTATTCTACAGTAAATCCAGTTAGTATTTTATTGAATCAATTCCCTTTCTATCTACCGTTGTCATTAAGTGGTATGTTTCCTTATTGTCCCTTTGTTTCCTCACTGACATCAAGTGTAGTTAGGTCTACATGCCAATTTAAATAGTTTCTTTTGTAAACAATTCTGTTGTCACAGGGCATAAAGGAGAAAATCAAAGAAAGATATGGCAATATTGCTCGTAATGGCAATTCTGACTGTTGCTGCATGCCAGACGAATGTTGTGGAACTGAGGCTTCCCCTAAACAAACTTTACTGTCTATAGGTTATGATAAGAATGAACTGGATTCTTTACCTGAATCATCTTTATTAGGTGTTGGTTGTGGAGCTCCACTCAATTTTGCCCATTTGAAAGAAGGTGGAACTGTTGTTGATTTAGGTTCAGGTGCTGGAATTGATGTATTCTTAGCATCAAAGCAGGTGAGAGATAATGGAAACGTCATTGGGATAGACTTTACAGATGATATGCTAAAGAAAGCTACAATTGCCGCTGAAGAACATGGCTTTACAAATGTTAAATTCAGAAAGGGAGATATTGAGAATAATATCCCAGTTCAGGATCATTCAGTGGATGTAATCATTAGTAATTGTGTCATTAATCTCACTACGGATAAGGTAAAGGCTTTCAAAGAGATTTACAGAATCCTCAAGAAAGAAGGCAAAGGGAGAATGGTAATATCTGATCTGGTTACGAGTAAAGAAGTTAATAGAGAATCAGTCAATGCTGACAACTGGTGTAGCTGTATTGACGGAGCATTAACAAAAGAAAATTACATCAATAGCATAAAGGAAGCAGGATTCAAAGACATCATGGTTTTGAATGGAAAACTTTACATGAATGAAGACAAAACTGATGGGAGAAGAATAACAAGTCTAGTTATTGGAGCAGTAACATGAAATTCTTCAAGAAAGATCCTGAAAAGACAGTCTTGTTTGTTTGTGTGGAAAATGCAGGAAGAAGTCAGATGGCTGAGGGATTTTTTAATAAGAAGGCTCCAAAAGGATACAAGGCAATTAGTGCCGGAATAAAGTCAGTTTCACAAATTAATCCGTTAGCTGTTAAGGTAATGCAGGAAATTGGTATTGATATAAGTGGCCAGAAACCAAAAGACATTACAGAAGATATGATTCGTAATTCTACAAATACTGTGAATATGGGATGTATGGAAAGAGAATCTTGTCCGACTCTATTCTTGTATAATCTGTTAGATTGGAATATAGAAGATCCAAGAGGCCAATCCATTGAGAGAGTGAGAGAGATAAGAAATGAAATAGAACGCAGAGTAAGGGAGCTTGTCACAAGTCTTCAAAATAACCAATAGATTAACAGCCACTCAAAAGAAATTCTTTGCTGAACTTGTAGGTACTTTCATTGTTGTAGTTCTAGCTACCGGCTCAGTTGTTCTTGATGCCAAACTTGGAAAGATATTGGGTATTCTTTTTATTGCGTTCGCTCCATTCGTTGGAGTTGCAATTAGTGTTTACCTTTTTGGTAAGATTTCGATGGCTCATTTCAATCCTGCTGTGTCAATTGGTTTCTTAATTACTAAACATTTACGAAAACAATTACTTGCATATTATCTCGGTGCTGAAGTAATTGGTGCGTTACTTGGAAGTCTATTTGTAAAGTACATTATTGGAACTGAAGCCAATCTCGGTGCTAATGTTCCTAACTATAACTTTCCACTTCCGGTTATCTTTTTAATAGAACTTCTCGCTTCAGGATTGTTAATGGCTGTGATTTTTGCAGTTCTTCGTACGAAAGGATTGAAAGGGTTTGGTGGTATTGCAATAGGTGGGATCGTTGGCTTGGATATTTACTTTTTTAGCTTTATCTCGGGTGCTTCAATGAATCCTGCTCGCTCTCTAGCTCCTGCCCTGTTATCTGGATCTGTGGGAGATTTATGGCTATATCTGTCCGCTACGTTTGTTGGAACGTCACTTGTTGCCTTTATCTTAAAAAAATTATTTTGTGATCAAAAAAGAGAAGATGGAGGAGAGGCATAGATTGATTATTTACAGTTGGTTAATCATGAAGGCTGCACGCTATCTCGTAAATTCTATATCCAAGCCACATTTAGAATCTATTGCATAAAAATACTGTTCATTTTTACTCAATGGAATTAGGGTTACAAGTTTGTTGCAACATGCTGGACATGAAAGTTTATTTTCTGATTTCATTTCGAACAGGGTTGCTGTCCAGTAACAACATTCACAAATAGCAAAGTGATGGTCAGTATAATTATATTTCTTTCCTTCAATTGCTAAAGACATTGTGTATTCTTGTTAGTTAATCAGCCAGTTATCTCTTGCCTATGAAGTTCAATTAGATCGAAGTACACTATATAGTATTCATTTTAAGTCTTGCAAGAAAGGAGTCTAAAATGAATAGATGTCTCAATGAGTTGTTGGAAGATTGATATTATATAATAGAATTGTTAGCCTTACCGAGTAATTAACTTGGGGTTATTGTAAATAAGGTACTAATTTTGTTATAAAAAATGATACCGCCTCGGATTTCAGGTTGACAATCTATACGATCTATTTGTTCTATATACAGATGATAAATATATCAAAACGGTTTTCACGATTAGTAATAGAGCTTGAAAATTTCTGTCATCGATATAGGTTCCAATACAATTAAGTTGGTTAACTATGATATTACAAGAAAGTAGTAAGGTGAGACTAGGTGAATCACTAGTTCATGCACATGACCTTAGTGAGCATATCGTTTGACCTATACTAAGAGACACAAGAAAGATATTATTTCCATAAAAGGTAAACTCATTGTTGTTGACGGCATAGATGGATCTGGTAAATCGACTCAACTCAGATTGTTGGAAAAATGGCTTCAGTCGAAAGGCAGTTCTGTATTTTTGACTGAATGGAACTCCTCGGAGACTGTAAGACGGATCACTTCAAAGGGGAAGAGAAAGGGAAGATTAACGCCAATTACATTTTCGCTGTTACATGCCACGGATTTTGCAGATAGAAATGAAAGGAATATACTTCCACTTCTACATGCAGGATATACAGTTCTCGCGGATCGTTATATCTATACAGCTTAAACGAGGGATATTGTAAGGGGATGCAATCCAAGGTGGGTTAGAAATGTGTATGAATTTGCAGTAAAACCGGACACTATTTTCTATTTCAAGGTCCCTGTGGATATAGCTGTTGAAAGAATACTCTCAGGGAGACCAAAGTTAAAATATTATGAAGCCGGTATGGACTTAAATTTAAGTAACGATCCTTACGAAAGCTATAGAATTTTTCAAAGCCGTATCATTGAACAGTATGACTCATTAGCGACTTCTGAAAATTTTACAATAATCGATGGAACGATGGAAATTGAAGAGTATCAGAGAACATTGAGATCTATTGTTATGAAGATACGGCCATCATTGAAAACTCAAAATAATATGAGTGGTATTAGGCGTTGACTTTTGAAACAACCACAACCAAGGACAGGAGAACACGGAAGGCGAATTTTTATGGGCATGCCATCCCATATTTAGAGGAAGTTGAGATTAAAGGAAAATTTATTGTAATTGAGGGACCTGATGCATCAGGACGAAGTACACAAATTGGATTTTTGACTTCTAAATTAGAGGCTGATGGGCATGCAGTAATGAATGCTGGACTTAAACGCTCCGAGTTAATAGCTGAAGGAATATTAGAAGCAAAGCGGAATTTTGTTCTTGGAAAAAGGACCATAAGTCTGTTTTATGCCGCAGATTTTGCAGATCAATTAGAAAATAAGATTATTCCTGGCTTACGGGCAGGCTATATAGTGCTTTCGGACAGATATATTTATACATTAATGGCGAGAGAAGCAGTTCGTGGGATCAGCAGAGCGTGGTCTCGTAATCTATATGGTTTTGCTTTACGGCCAGATATAGTATTCTATCTTGTCGTAGATCCTAATGAATTGGTTTAATATTTCTTTAATCATAGCCCAGTTCAATTATCAAAGGTATCATAACTTCCTATATATGATTTGGCCAACTGTGAAATGATGTTTTGGAAAGTTAGTGAAAATCCTTACTTAATTACGGCTCAGCTTTTA
>DASWDL010000253.1:0-4295 GCA_036395315.1 Nitrososphaeraceae archaeon | reverse complement strand
TTCGTTATCCGGTAAGCCACTCAACCATCCATCTCAGTTAAGATTTATAGAGGAGTTGTCAAAAATAAACATTTCATCTTACTCGGTAGATGGAAGTAGGACAGGCAGTGTAAATAAAGCCAGAGATAAGTTATATTGTTTTTCTCTACTGCCTTTCTTCCGATCTTCACTACAACCTTTAATTGATTACTGGTATCACGCGCCAAGGATTTACGCGTATATGCTCTCCAGTAAATCGTGCGTGTAATATATTACATGCAAATCTACTACTATTCCATAAAGTGAAGCGAATTCTTGTAACAGGAGGCTACAAATTTTATCTTTACTTTTCGTGCTAAAAGATGGTTAGAAGTTAATGATGTTTTTTCTTACTTGGAATCAAACTCTTCAGTAGGCGATAAAGTTCGTTTGACAATTAACAGAAAGGGAGCGCTCCCAAGCTCTTGTCCACCTGGACCGGTTGCTTTGGGCACGTCAATTTCTAGGTTATTAAACTCATATTTTATTGAGATATCCTTCCCGGTCATCTTATTTACAAGTTGAGTCAACAATTCGGTCCATTTCCCAGAGTCCTGTCTTTGCGGATCGTCATTACCATCTTGACGTTTTTTCTCGGAGATATTATGTCCCATTTTCAGTCTGCTATTTATAGACCGCAATAATTAATAAACATCCAGCTTCGTAAATGATTGCTTTTTAGTTGCGTAGACGATAAAAACAGTAAATACCTTCAACAGAAGCCGTAATTTTGCTATTTTACTATTTGTTGAATTTACGGTAGAGTGCTAATACGTTGTTGCACACCTTACATTTGTATTCCCCTGTTTCAATAAGAATAACACCTTCCCCCAATTCTTCATTAGGATTTTCGTAGCTTATTAGTGGAGGGCCAGCATGCTCGGTTCCGCATCTATTGCAATAATATTTTGAAAACCTGTCTTCACTTAATCTTCCTACGTTAGCTAGGAATATTTGAGGTACTCCAAGATTGGCTTGTATTTCCTCTTGCTCTGTTAGCTTTGCGAAAGCATAGCCTCCAGAGCCTAACAATTTTTTTTCTTCCAAATCTTCAGTTCCCGTCATGTATATCGTGTAGCTAGATCTATAATTTAACCCTGTTAAACCTCATAACGCTATCGGTCATCATCCGATTCGTTGATTTATTGAAAGCCTCTTATTACCCAACAATTATTTTTAAATTTGAGTAACTTAGCCTAGAATTACTAAATTATTAGGGGAATAAGATGGTGAAGGATCCAAAGTTCATACCTAACCTTGAAGAGTATATTAGCAAAGTCAGACCTGAGGCGAGTTATTTCTTTGAAGCTGATGGTAATAGAGTTTGTGCTTTCGTTCTAAATATCGATAGCGTGGATATGATTCCCGCCATTGTTGAGCCTCTGTTCCAGGATATGGTTGCTAACGTAGAATTACATCCTGTAATGTCATTTGATGATTTGAAGAAAGCAATTCAACATATGACCACGTAATAAGTATTCTCGATTCCAATCGTATCGACGTCTGGAACACAATAGTATATTTTTTAATTATAGACCGTTTGTTTGCTACTGCGATGTTTCCGTGATAATTGTCTCACAGTCTGATGACGCGGTGTCTCCATCCACCGGATTAATATATGCCGTGTCAAATCCTGGTCCACAGACAATTGTATCGGGAGCATAATCCCTGAATGATACGGCGCCAAGTGCGAATGAAGCTATTAGAGTATCATTACCCTTCCCACCGTCTATCTTATCTGCTCCAGAACCGCCCTGGACTATGTCATCTCCATCATTACCTTCAAGAGTATCTTGGCCAAGGTCTCCAACGACGTTATCATTGCCACTGTCGCCGTGTATAATATCATTACCCCCATTCCCGAACAAATTGTCTTGTCCTCCTTTTCCAAGTATCGTATCATCACCCATTGTGCCGTAAATAGTATTGGGGAGATTTGTTCCTGCTATGTCAGAGGCCGATATAAAAGCCGGATATGAATTGGATGCTAGGGTTAGGAGGATGATTAATAACAGAATAAGGTAAAACGGTCTAAATCTTACTTCTTTAGATCTCCATATACGTGAGCCTGTGCCTACTCCTAGCATCCAGATAGCCTGTCATCACTAATTCGGATGTTTTGATTATAAGGGCTGCTTAGAAATATTATCTCCAACAGTTATTGTTCAATTCGTTTGAACAGAGTAATTCGTTAGTAATGGATATCAAGAAAGGCGCACAAGCTGGTTATTATGGGCCAAGATTGGAAGATCGCATGACGAATCTCTAATCTGATTGCTTTCCTTGGCCCATCAATGTCTTTGTGTGTTAAGGTAGTACAATGCTTTGTTAAAAGATTGGAAGACAAATTAAATAACCTGATAGATTATCCAAACTTGATTGGCTTGACGCAAATATTACAATACCTTGCTTATTTATTTATTATTTACTAATTTCCTGAAGAGATCATAGGAGATCTGGAAAAGCCTCTACCCCAGCTCATCGGAGATTTAACATTTCCGAACTCTTTCACTCTTGGTCTGCCATCAGGTCCTATCGTCATCGAATATCCATATACAATAGGTCCTACTTCTCTCACCTTACCACCCTCAGGTGTTTCATATTCTCTTACCAGTTCATTTGGTGCTTTTGTTTCTATATCTCTAAATGATTCTTCCATCTCTCGTCTCATTTCATCAAACTCTCTGGACATATCACTGAAATAACTACCATGACCTCTTCTAAAGGGTAATCCACCAAACCCAAAGAATCTGTTAAACAAATCGTCAGGTTCTATACTCATTTATAATCAGTAATTAATGTGTCAAAAGAATTTAACAGTTAATTTAATCTGTGGAAATGTCGGTATGTGAAATATTGTACTGTAATTACGAATTACGATTCATACTATTTTTTAGCCGCAAAAATTCTTAAGACGAATACCAATTGTCGGCTGGTATGATTTATTCCTTACGTGGGTTTATTATTGGCTTATGTTTCAGAACCAATATTCCCTAGTACTGGAAAGATACAACTTTTTAGGTAATCTAGTGTATATGAGATATTAGAAATAATGATAGACAGAAGCAAACCTGAGTTTAAGCCAATCGAAAAAGACGAGAAAAATAAAGAGAGACAGTTTTTTTGTATAGCATGTGGAAAAATGGCAACCCAGACCGCACTTTTCAAAATTGAAGGGGCAACCATCATTGAAAGATATTGTGACAATTGCGCCAAGAAAGTAAAGTAAGGTGCTTGCCATGTCCTTTAACAAACTCCAAGAGATAAATTCTTCTTGCCAAAAAGGCCTGGTAGACAGATACGATGGACACATACTATGATTTTAGAATAACACAAGAGGAAGCCCAATACGGTTTCGAAAATATACTCACGCAAGTATGAGTAACGATTAGTGCTGAAATTGCTACAATAACTATAAAAAAAATAATTGGAGTCTAATCTTTCCTCCTAGCTAGACAGACTTGCGTTCGGCCTGGATGCGTTTAAGGCTGTGGTGTTGCCTGCAGTTGGCGCACTTTCATTGGTATTGTTAGCGTTCCCTCCCGTGATGTTAGCTTTCATTGATGTCGCGTTAGGATGGCCTGCTGTCATGTTACCGCCTGCTGTCTGAGAAAATACATTGCCGATTTGCCCTGTAGCTAGAATTGTGGCAGATATTACCATCAACGAAAATGCTGTCACAATTGTTGCTTCTCTTAGGTGAACTTTCATTAAAGTTTCAGATTCAGCAAGGGATGTAACGGTTATATCCAATCGTTTGCGAAAGATACCTAAATTTGACTTGCACCAAACTATCCATCTTTATCGCCCTATTCTCCGGTGATTATTGAATATCTAAGGCCAAGCATCAAAATCTCATCACTAGAAGAATTCTTGTTCAGGAAATCTATTATCTGGTATTTGTAGGCAGGAAACCTCAGCCCGTCAAGTTGTTTAACAGCATTCGAAATAAAATTTCTATCTTTACTTGCCTTCTCTACAGCTTTGTTGATGGATTTAGTATCTATTTTAGAAACATGCTTCACAGACCGAACTTCGTTAGATTTTCTTGTTCTGCTAGATCTTTATCTGTAACTTTCAAGAATAGGGTTTTCCCATCAAACTTGTTTACCAGAATCTTAGGAAAATAGTAGGTATGTTTATCAACCAGTCCCCTTCTGGTAACAATAAAACCTTGTTCTACACCTTGAACTTCACCAAGATCGGCATTATCCAACCCACGAGCTTCCTTTTTACTACATCATCCCATTTAATATTTAATTCGCTCATAGAATAAA
>DASWDL010000252.1:0-8479 GCA_036395315.1 Nitrososphaeraceae archaeon | reverse complement strand
ACTCTAATATAATTAGCGACATACACATAGGCGACATTATGGTCGACATTCGACCACAGTTGAGACGGTATTACTATTATATTAATGTGGAATCAAGAACGGGAAGCCAATATCACCATGACTATCATTACCTTTCACCACCTCAGCAGAATGTACCATGCGCATCTTCTCCAATTCATATTCTTCCTAACAGATGAATCGGACAAAATTCCTTACTCTGGTGAGTCTTGTAGTAGTGGCTCACCAGGGTTTTAAACATTAATGACAAAAGTATCTTGACTTACAGCATGTAGACTAACTTAACGGGAGGGAGTCCTTTAAGCTATTGCATCGGTTTGGCTGTCTATCCTCTAAGATCTTCATTATAGTTATGTTGGGCTAATTCTTCTTCGGTGTCAAAACCCGTACCGCATTTATGACAATGATACTGGGTCATAGAAGTCATCATGTAGTCTACTTCGCTTCCGTTCCTAATAAAAGGGAGGAGTGCACTGAATTGCGGTGTACGCGTGTTTCTTAATAGAATCAAACAAGATGTATCCAATGCTGCCAGTTGGTCTGTTGCTAATCCTTCCGGCCATTCTGTTCCAAAACAAAAATAGGCTGGACTGTCAATTGGCAGCTATTTCAATACTGCAGAAGCTTGTGCAACTCGTTCTGACAAGTCTCCACCAATAGGTGGCAGTTATGGATTTGAAGGATTTGATTTCGATGTGAAGAACTCACTCGATGAAACAGGATGCGACTTGCATGGTTTCAGTTGTGATTAAACCTGACAGATATTCGCTCTGACCAAACAAGTCCGGAAACCATCCCAACATAGCTGGATAATGTGTTAATTAATGTCTCTTCCATGAATAATTTGTATGTGTGATATTCTTTAGATAACTGTTATGCTTTAACAGCGAATTTCATAATTCCCATTCAAAGTCTCTCGATCGACAAAAATAACGCAAATAATATGTTCTTTATTATATAATCATAATTCGTTACTACCATTTTTAGTGCTTAATATCATATCCTCCCTAATTTCGAAACTTGCCCCTGAATCGTAGCATTAGAAAATAACAGTCCGGTCATCCTGGAGTTCCCGGAGTTATTTTCTTACTTGCCATTTCAATTAAATTTTTATGTACCGGCGTATGCAAGTGGTGGAACGTATTATATTAGTCTTAACCGATGGTGATGTCTCAAATAATCACGGCTATAGACAGGTTATACTGGTGAAAACCTAAACGCTACATAGGTTAGATGACTTGGAATGGCTCTATCAGTTTGATTGTGATGATAATGGAATTGGTTGTCAGAAATAATTTTTGCGATAACACGGAATCAGGAAGATGTATTAATATAACTAAATTTAAGATTTGCTCTGCAAACCCGTGTACGTGTGCGGTCCGAATCACACCGAACCCAGACCTATACTCTAAAAGCTATAACTATCATAAGTACAGCAAACAAGAACATTAAATGTACAGTTTTTGGCGAACTAACTAGCATCAAATTTGGCTTTTACTATTTTGAAAGCAAGTCCTTCTTCGTACATCCCCTTTGAAATAACTTTCAAGATCCCGTCTTCGACTAACTTTAATCTCTTTTCATCTTCTGCAATATCATGGGGGACTGCTACATCAATTTCCACATTCAACTTTATGTTCTTTCGCTCAACCACTTATGTTAAGGAGGGTAAGATAAATAAAAAGATCATCATGAATGAAATCGAGTTGGTAACTGAGTAATTTGCAGATAATAGCATATAATTGAGTTGTTAATCGATCTAATGCCTAACGTGAGTAGTCGTTTCCTTGGTTTCAGTTAGATTTACTTGTTTATATCGCTAGAAATGAGTGTTACAAATTCATATGATTCACTACTGAGTTGAGAGAACTTTCTCCTGTGGGCAGATCATGAGTAGTCATTTAAATAGGTGAATTGTATACTCTTTCACATTCAATTATGCTAATTTATTGGACATTTGAATTCAGTGATTGATAAGACTTGGTATGTAAGGGTATCTGCATCCGTCATAAGGCACAGAAGCCTGTAGGAACGGGACGGTATATTCTAGGCCATAAGCGTTGTCAAGTTTGTGAGATATTCATAAAATGGGAAGGATTTTTCTGTCCATGTTGCGGATATAGATTAAGAACTAGGCCTCGTAATTCTAGATATAAATCAAGGTTAATGGAAATGAGCAAGCAACAAAGCGTTGTTGCTTTTCAAAAAAGCAATAAGAGAAAAATAGGCAGCTAGGTATCTAAATTGCTATTGCTACAAGTTCCGAAACTATAATTATTGATGTTCATAACTCTTATAGGTGCTACTCACTTGGTATTAGCTCATGCCACTTCCAAAATGCTTAACATCTATTTCGTTAACAATACTTGTTTTATGCGTATCCTGTCTTTTAGGATATAATTTTTCGTCAGCTAGGACTGAAAATTTCGTCGATTCGAATAATGGTCTAAAAATTAGTATCGAAGCACCTGATTACTGGAATAGCGGGACGGCCTCAGCAACTGTTCATAATTTGAACTGGCGAGCTTATAGTCTAGCTGCGTCAAATGATGATTTTAGCGCATTTTTTATAATTGTAAATCTGCCTTCTTTGGCTAACGTCTTCGTTCCGTTTGGTCAGGGAACAGGCTTGCTAACAGTCTTCTTAAAACAGTATCTTAGTATTAATAATGAGGAAGATATTAATTTTAGTGACGGATCTTCTGGCCATGCATATTTTATCACTGTTAATAGCGATCAACTTAATAGACTTCATTCAATTCTCCCATCCTTAAATAGAGGATTCGATGCTGTAGTAATAACTACACAGCAAAATAACGGTATCTATGTTATAGCATATGTTACTGACTCTGGAAAAATGAGCAAGTATCAGCGTATCTTTGACGATATATTTCGTTCCGTTACATTTCAACCCTTGAATAAGAGCTCTACTATAGAGCAGTTGAATCCTTCTAATAATGACCTAGTACAAATTGAAAACAAAAATTTCTCGTGTCCCAATATAGGATCTGTTTTGAGAGTTCTTTCAAGTAGTATGGAACCCAGCTTACACTTAAACGCAGTAGTGGCGGTAGACACCAAGGTACCGTTTGAGAAACTACGGATGGGAGATATCATCGCCTTCAATCGTCCAACTGGAGCCAATAAAGTTATTATCCATAGAGTGGTAGAAATCCAAATAGACTCAACTGGACAGAGGGTAATAACCACTAAGGGCGATGCCAACCCAAGTCCGATTGAAGGCACAGACTTTCCTATAAGAAAGTTAGATTATATCGGTAAGGTCTCCTGCATTTCAAATTATCAATAACTTTCTACCTTTAATATCACAATATTTTCTGTCAGTTAAGGCACCTTCACAACTCGCCGACTTGCATCTTTTATTCTCATCTAATCTTATAAAGAATTCCTCACTCAAAATTGACCAGGTAGGATATTGGTTACGTTCGCTAGTTTATTGTCCCTAATGGCCAAGCTAAACGACATTTGAGAGATAATTACCTTTCAGTGCGCTAATTGAGTCAACTCATAGGACTGTTAATTGATTGGTCAGTTTTAATAACAACTTTAAAGAATTAGTGTAGTACAGTATAAAGCAACTTGAAACTAGGCTTATTCAGTTGGAGACACGACAAGGAGGAGAAAGATGAGAATAGATCATTCAAATGCAAACATTGTGGAACAACATTCGATGATAAGGAAAAATTGAAGAAGCATAACGAGAAGGCACATGCAGGGAAAGGCAAAAAATAATACTTTTTACCGTTTATCTCGCTCCGTAGTGTGTACTACAGCATTTGCTCTAAATTGTTGATGATATCAGTCTGGAATATCTCCAAGAGTTCATAAAGTATGAATTTAGATACTTACATTATACTTTTGTACTTGTCATGTCATCTTTTATCCAGCTTCACTGAACCTTTCCTAAGTAACAGCAACATACCCATCTCGATTTTGTCCGACACGCCAACGAAAATGAATGATACTCCAACCCCTAAAATAATGCCTCCTATTATGTCAAGAGGATAATGTTGACCTAGATATATTCTGGATACACATACCAATGCTGCCTCTGCGGTTAGTGCAATTGAAATCAGTGTTTTTCTATTACTTCTAAATAATGCCAATGTTGTCGCCGCCCCCGCTGCCACTATTGTGGCATGACCTGAAGGGAATGAATATTCCGTATCTGGCGGCAACAAAGATTGGGAAGTTGAAAGTATTGGTCTATTTCTAGCAACCAGATCTTTGGCAACTAAAGAAATTGGTATTAGAGCAATAATTGCAATGGACATTATTAGCGCGGTTTTTCTCCCATCGCGTCCTCCAAGGATAGCAAGTAATATTATAAAAATTGTCCATATAGCTTCTCTTCCATATTCTGTCATGAAAATCATTACTGGATTGAGCCATGGAGCACGAGAGTTTATTGTATCTATGAGTAATTTATTGTCGGTTTTGATAACAATAGAACTTGATTGGCTTTTACCATTCAAATTAAATTTTGGAGAAATAGCAATAGACAATATAACAAACATTGTAATCAGGATCATGGATACGACGATAAATTTATTCAATTGTTAATACTATGGGAACATTGTGTAAGCCAATTAACTCTTTGGTATACCACAAACGCGAATATCTATTAAAATTCCACTATATGTATTTTTAATTAGGTATGTTGCGCTCGTTTGTAATTACCTTTGAAACTATTTGAATAACTTAATGACAGGAAAGTTTTTTTGAAACTTACCTGCAATTGTGTCAGTCAGTAATATGCAATCTACAAAAATGCGATATTCTAAAATATTGGTTGCGGTTGATGGTTCAAAACAGTCTATGGATGCTGCAAATTATGCTATATCATTAGCAGAAAAGCACAATGCTAATTTAACTGTCTTAAATGTACTAAATCTGCATTCATTTAGACAATCTTTAGCCTCATTTGTTACAGCTCCTACTTACGGTACTAATGAAATGGAGCAAAAAAAGATGGAGGTACAGAAATTACTGGACCAGACTCGGAGAAAGGGTGAAGAAAAATCAATTGGTGTAAAAACCCAAATTATTCAGGAATCGGTATCAGTGGTCGGTTCAATATTAGAATATGCAGAAAATGAAAAGATTGAATTGATCGTGGTTGGTACTAGGGGAAGATCAGGAATTAAGCAACTACTAATTGGGAGCGTGGCCGAAGGAGTTGTAACTTATGCCCATTGTCCTGTGTTAGTAGTAAAGTGATAACTTCATTTGGATAGAATCATTTTTTGTACTATTCTCATTTTTGTCTAATATCTTTCGCATTGTTCGAAATGGAATTAATAGATACTAGATATTTCAATTCACTGGTATTTGGTAAAGTAAGTAATAGTTAGCTTGCCTAACCTGACTCTATAATTGTAATTCGTTGCCTGTAATGTCAGATGTATTATAAGGAAGGTTTAAACCTCCTTCACAGTGGTTTAGAAATTTAGAAAAATCTTTAAGCAACTTTTTTGACCAAAATTAACTGTCAATCGGATGGAAGATAGAACACAAAAAACATTGAAATATACAATTCTGTACATAGCCGTTTCTATCTGTTTAGTTGATGGTTTAATAATATTTGCAGAGTCGACGCAAAAATACCCTACCATCATCTGGGCTCTAATTGTAACAGGAAGTAGTGCCTCAGCTTTAGGTATCGTTGCTCTATTTCGACACGGATTCCACGGAGTTCACGGAAAATCTTACCTATTTCTTACTCTGGGCCTTATTATGTGGCTATCTGCTGACATTACACTCGCATATTATTATTATGGTTTAGGGATAGAAGAACAGAAATTAGTTTCTTTTACAGATTTTTTCTGGATTCTTGGTTATGCATTCCTCTCCTTGCATCTTATTACGGTATTGAGGATGTTAAGTAAGAAAATTAATTTCAAAATCATCATTATTCCAACAATTGCCACAGCTTTACTGATTATCTTTAACATAACTACGTTAACTCCTAAAGGGTTTCAAACTCAAGAAGACCTTGAAGCTTTTGTCGTAACCATTGCATATCCTGTTTTGGATTTATCATTGATAATCCCATCTGCATTGATTTTGGTAAACTTCGGTAAGGATTACAAACAGTCGATACCTTGGTTTCTCTCTTCCCTGTCTTTATTAATCAATGCCGTTGCAGACGATGGATATGTACGAGACTTCGTAAGTTATAACGTTCATAACCTATGGTTCTGGGATCTTTTCTATGTGGCGGATTTCATAATTATGGCTGGAGCCCTGTATTGGTACAACAGATTTCATATTTCAAGCAACTTAATAAAGAATAAGCAGAATTGTTAGTTTTCAAACAACACAATAGCTTAGTGTTGCGTAATTATTGGCCCTTTCCTTTCGCTCTAACTATAGGGTTATGTAACACGAGACGCATGTATAGTTTCAAGTACTCTAGATTGAGAATTCTCCTAGAAACCATTCACGTGGTGCCGACACGGTAATTGACCATATTTCATCTGACCGTTTTTAATTGCATTTAGTCTCGTTACTAACCCGAGTGTACGCCTCCCTAAAATTCATGTTAATACTAGTAAGTGGGCTAGTAGTAATTTAGAGAGAATAGTAATGATCCAGTTTGAAGTCTTTAAACCTTCGTCTACGAATTTTTCGACACTTTTCTAAATCAATGGTTGCCACGTATTTCTCTGGGTGAGAAGACAATACTTTTACTCTTGGCAAAGCTATATCGTACTTTTTAACGTAACTGAAGTCTACAATCATACTTCTTCCCCCGTATTGGCTGCCGCTTACGTTGGCTGCAATAGCAGGTATCCGATTTTCTAGCGCTCTTGCTTGAATGTATATATGCCAAGGTTTAATGCCCTCTGTCCTAATTTTTGATGGAAAAAAAAGTATATCTGCCCCTTTTAATGCGAGGGTTCTTGATACTTCTGGGAATACCGAGTCGTAACAAATAACAACACCAAACTTGACTTCTCCAAGATCAAATATCTCTGCTCCAATACCCGATTTCACCTTCTTTGTTTGTAGACCGAAGGGATGAATCTTCAATTGTCTGCCCATTATTTTTCCATTTTTGGATATTATGGGACTTGAGACAAAAATATCGCCATTGATTCTTTCTAGAAAAGCTCCTGGTACGATTATGCTGTTTTTCTCTTTGGCCAATTCAAGAATGTCTGAAAACTCTTCTTCAAAGTTTTTCACCACACGAGTATACCACAGTTCTGGAAGACAGATAACATCCAAGTTAGCACATTCAGAACCTTTCAAAACCGTGGCGAAGTAATCTAAAGATTCAAGTTTTGACTTACGAATCAATGGTTGAATTAGCCCGATCTTCAAAAAAGATTCACTTCTTGCAACGATCTCCTTATGTCAGATTATTTGCCCACGTGTGATACTATGTATAGTAATATCAAGGTAAAAACTTTGGTATGTCTAATAGATTTGAATTAGTAATAATTTAAGTAATATCAGAAGAGCTTGAGAACTAGGATCCTTCATCATCATGACGGCTGATAACACTGGCTTTATCGTTAGAAGGTACACTCAATCCTTTGTTAAGGGGATCCAAGATCCTATTGCGGCCTGAAACTCGAAATTTGTACTGCTTTCCATACAGGCCATAATAATACTCAGCATAGCTCTTTGCAACGTCGTATCTCGAAAATATATACCTCATACCTTCTACGAAGACCTTATTCCCAAATACGTCGACAATTTCTATAACATAGGATTTAGGCATTCTTTTAACATGTTTAATTATTATGTATATTGTAATTAACAAAAAGGTAATCACAGTAAGCATCACTAAAGCTTGTTCGAACCCCTTGACAAAATTCAGTATGTAAGTTATTACGTTCTGTTCGAGCCACTTATAAACTAGGCCAAAAAGCATAACGAACATGGATATAATTAGATTAAAAATCATAATATTCACATTATATTCTTGGACATTTAGTGGATGATAAGTAACATATCTACAAAACAAGAACCTTTAAAACGACCGTTAGTTAGTTCGTAGTCAAATGAACCGAGAGGAGATAATAAATTATGATCAAACATTACACACGATCTACCTTGTACTATAATAAATGTTATGAAATCAGAATCTTAGAATCAAAGAGCCACATAAAACTTTTAACAAATTTAGTTACTTTATGTAAATTCTCTCTTTCTTCTAGAGCGGACTAGATACAATTTTGACAGGGCCCTTCAGATAACCACGAATGAAATGTCATCAAAGCTGATTGGAAAATAATTGGAGTAAATCATTGGATTACCATGAAACGAAACTAGAAGTGCGAAACACTTGAGCTGGAATGTCATTAAGAACAATACTTTAATCTAGAAGCCTGCCAGACTCAAAAAAAAGATGATGATGCATTCTCGAAAATAGATCGACAAAGTCCTCTAACTTGTTTGTTTGGAGAAGCGACTACCCCTCCTTGCT
>DASWDL010000251.1:0-2503 GCA_036395315.1 Nitrososphaeraceae archaeon | reverse complement strand
GTTCTTATTTCTTATTTAAACTCAAATGTACCCAATAAGATCATTTTTAAATTAGCTGCGGCTCTACCTTAACTCTATAAGTTTCTTAAAAAAATTTTTGGCAGTTTGTATTCTCTTATCTGTACTTGTTCATCGTTCTCCACATCAGGATTCTAATTAATTTTCTTGTGAGCATACTGATTATTCTCTGAGTTGGATCCATTGTACTATTCAGTTCTATTTAGACTCTAGTTACATTTGAAAATGGCGGAACATTATTATCTCATTTTTTCCTTTAATTATTTTAACTCCTGTAGTAATTTTCAAGATTTAATGATGGTCATTTGTGGGATGAGGAAGTAAAAGTAAGAGAAATTGAATGCTTGCTTCTTATTATACTTGCTTTGCGCGCTAGCTAACTACATCCCCATAGGTTGTTATATTATTCCTGTCGATCCTATCAAATGAGACTATTTCTAAGCGTTGAAATGGCAGTACATCCCCTGGCTTTAATACGAACGATTCACTTGAAACAAATTTGTCAGATTTGCCCAGTAGAGCTCCACTCTCGTCAAAAAATTGTGTAATTAGTTTCACATTGTTAACACTTACGGTGTTATTATTCCTGATTTTACCAACAACATCCGTTACGCTTGTAGGAGACTTCGTAACAGATAGCTCTTCAATTTTCAGAATAACTTTATCACCTTTTGCCAAAGTACTTGTGGTGTTGGTAGATGACGAATTAGTAGAATTCGAAGACATATTTGTTGTTCCTTGAGCATACACTTCCGAACCCGTATCGTTTTCTGGCGTTACCATGCCCATGACAAAAAATAATGCTGCAGACAAACCCAAAAATATATGATCCCTTTTCATTGGGATTGGATATAAGATTGCTTTATTTAAACCAGACGATTTGAGAGCGTCGTATGGGTAATCGGAAGAGGCTTAGTAGTATCAATCAATGTACTGTTACAACCACAACTTCAACAAAAAAACCTAATTGCTGCATGACATATAAGGAATGGTTAAAGACATCTATGTAATTGAAAATGACAGGCTTTCAATTCAATATTACTAAAATGATAGTAATTTTGTTGTTGATTATGAGCTTTTTTGGGTTTCATAGTGAGGCCATCCAATTAAATTCGAATCAATCTCTATTCAACATTGCAACGGTAGGAGATTGGGCATGCAATGCTAATACACAAAACACTGTAAAAAGCATATTGACCAAGAAACCAGAATTAGTTCTCGCTCTTGGAGATCTATCATACCAGAAAAATCCGGACTGCTGGTTTGGGGTGATTTCTCCGCTTAATAATATTACGGCCATAGTGAGAGGAGATC
This sequence comes from Nitrososphaeraceae archaeon, assembly GCA_036395315.1. Lineage (GTDB taxonomy): Archaea > Thermoproteota > Nitrososphaeria > Nitrososphaerales > Nitrososphaeraceae > TA-21. Next base: position 1,171 of record DASWDL010000251.1, on the reverse strand, counting down.
ATGATAACGATTTTCGCATGGCTCAATATATGAAACACTTTGATATGGCAAGAGAATTTTATTCCTTCAACCGCAGAAACATGCATATCCTGGTGTTGTCCACTGAAGCGCCTTATGAAGTAGGCTCGGACCAGTACGAATTTGTCAAATCAGATTTAGAAAATGTGTCGACAAATTCGAATGTGAACTGGATCGTAGTTTCATATCATCAACCTGCTTATATTTCTCCAACTAACTGTAAGGGGTGTAGCCCGAGGGTAACACTAAGAGAGCTTTATCATCCTTTGTTTGATAAGTATGGTGTAGATCTGGTATTGCAAGCTCATGATCATAGCTATGAGAGGAGCTATCCAATTATGTTTAATAGTCAAGAATCAAGCAGCCCTATAATTGTTAATAAGAATCAAGTTGACTATAAATATAGTAATCACACCCCTCATGGCATTATCTTTGTTACTGTTGGTACTGGAGGTGGAGACCTTAACATGTTTCAAGGAAAGGCTCCATACATAGCAAGACAATACCGAGGTTTTGGCTTTCTGAATATAGATGTGACAAATAATGGGACAACATTAAGCTGTAGTTTCTATGCTAACGACGGAACCTTGCCTGATCAATTTAACATAGACAAGTGAAAGGATGCCACTAGTTTAGACACTACTGATAACTTGAATGTTAAGTTTAAGAGAAGGCACAATAACCATAGCTAGATGCATGATTGGTTCAACCTCGTCAAACCCTTTTTTGTATTTGAGTACCGTTGGGTGGGAGACAGGCAAGAATCATGAGATAGAAATTTGGTTTGTAGAATACAGTAAGAGATATTATGTAATGTCTGAACATGGAGAATCTGCACATTGGGTTCAAAATATCATTAACAATCCAAGAATCAAGTGCAGAGTGTACAATATTACGTTCGAAGGCACAGCACGAATTGTTAGTCGAAAGAATGAACCTCAATTAGCTGTTGAGATTTCAAAGCTAATGCTTGCAAAATACAAATGGAATGAAGGTACAATCGTTGAAATTCTCCCACCGACTCTCTCCTAATTTTTTCCATAGAGGTTCTGATGCCCTGAACCAAAAACATTATTAGCTTTTAAGATTAATTTCTGTAAATGGACTTTCAAATTATCAAAGAACCAATGTCCATCTTAGAAGTAGGCTTGAA
>DASWDL010000250.1:0-3199 GCA_036395315.1 Nitrososphaeraceae archaeon | reverse complement strand
ACCATGCACCTCAAGAAGGACAATTTCAACCTACACGAAATTATCTCGAGCGTCGTAGATGATTTTAAGAAACAAGTAAATGGAAATGTTAAGATACTTTGCGAAGCAAAGGATCTGTCAATAGGTGCAGATAGGGAAAGGATTTCACAGGTAATGCATAATCTAGTAAGTAATGCGATTAAATTTACTAGTAAAGGAACTATAACGGTAACCGCTGAGGAATATAATGGCGATGTCTTGGTGAGAGTGAGGGATACAGGTACAGGAATAGATCCAGAAGTATTACCTGCTTTATTTACAAAGTTTGTGACGAAGTCCGATAAAGGCACCGGCCTTGGGCTATATATTTCCAAGAGTATAATTGAATCCCATGGAGGAAGGATTTGGGCAGAAAATAATGCCGACGGTTCAGGGGCGACCTTTATGTTTACCATCCCGAGGACGTGATAATCCATAACCAGGGAATTAGATTTGATTCTTAATGGGTGCAGTTAATGTAACGAATCATTGTGTTATCAATAAAGAGTAAGAGTGAGAGCTAGAACTCCGAAACGAGATAATATATACACAAGATATCTAGCCCTCGAGTTTAATTTATAACTACTTGCATCCACACATTTTAAGTCCCAGATTTACTAATCTGACACTCACTTTAAAATTGCTACTGATAACTGAGATGCTGAAGGAGGGTTCAGAGATTAAAAATATAAAAAAAGAGGAGTTAGAGCCTACTTACTTTTACGTTCTTGACATCCTCTGCAGTCATAGAAGTGGAACTGGAGTACATGTAAGCAATTTTTCTTTTGATATACCGCAACAAAATATATTGACTAAATCCAAATACGATTGCAAAAAAGATAAAAAGTGAAATACCAAATTCAGAAACCAGCTGAGAAGCTAGATAATCAGCAACCTGATTAATCATAGTGTCTGATACAGTTACGAATATGACCATTGCAATCAAGATTAACATGTTCTTGTCATTTTTTTCTAAGAACAGGCCTGTCGACATCCAAATATGGTAATTAACAACAGAACTTTTACATATTACTGAAAATATGACTAAAACAGCCAAAAATTGGGTCTTGTCGATTTGCCCCTTGCCCATTTCTATTCAAGCCCAATTAAATCGAAATCGCAATGTTGAGTCAATAATACCTGTATTTACAGTTTTGTTCTAAATGCAATTCTTGTAGTTAACATAATGGCAGACCTTGTTATCAAACTTATCTTGCTAGCGTTTGTTGGACTAGTTATTGCAGATCTCGATTTATCAGCTATTCACTTTAATTGTTCTCTTACTGACTTTATCAATTGATCCCGCCTGATCGGTTTAGTAATAAATTGCTCAGTACTGACTTCAGGTAGGATGCTTGTTACCTCATCCGCAATGTCTAGAGCAGTTACAAATATTACTCGAACTTTCGGATCCAAAGATTTGAGTCTACAATACAATTCAAATCCGTTTAGATGGCGCATTCTTATATCTGTGATTACCAGGTCATACCTAGAAGGGTTGGATTCCACAAAGTGTTCTAATGCCTTTTCCGGATCGGAGAAAGAATCTACAATCATTCCTTCGGCTTTCAAATATTCATTGAACAGCATCAAGATTGAAGGATCGTCGTCTACTAGCATAATTGTCAATGGTCGTGCTGCTCTTGTTAACTTATTTTCTTTCATAAGAATCCATATCGTTTCTGCTGTTCCTCTTTTCCGATCGTTATGTCCAGTAAGTAGATAGAGTGGATACGAGAGTTTTCCTGTATGGAAGTGCATGCCTTGCATTTGATGAAAATGGTAGAGGCTGTGTAGAAATGGAAACGAGCTAACAATAATATGCAGATCATCTCCAATAATAATGCCATTTTCTGGTGCTAGTTTGTTTATCTTAGCACAAAAATTGACAGTTGGCCCAAAAAGGTCCCAGGAAGTTGATGTCCCAGACCTAGCAACTTCCACTTTTCCATAGTCTAGACTGATCCTGTAAGAGATTCCTGGTAACCCTTCTTTGAAGAGTTTTAAATTAATATTACTTCGCGATGAGATCATTTCCAAGCAACATTCTAGAGCATCTTTGAAGGCTTCTGCGTCCTGACTATTCGCAGTATTTGGGAAATAGGAAATTACCCCATCACCAACGGTTTTAATTACTACGCCATTATGCTCCTTTACTATGCCTGCTACGGCATTGATAAACGTGGAATAGAACTTGCCTATTTTCTCCGAGTTGTATATTTTCGATGTTATCTGGGTAGATCCTACAATATCTATTATACAAATACAGTAGTTTTCGGACTTGGCAAAATAAACTTCCTTCTCTTCTTTTACAATAGTCCGTGAGATCGCATCTTTGTGATTGCCATTATAGTTTGATCGCCTTAGTGGGGTTTTGCCAGGATCTATTAGTTTATCTTCTCTGTCTCCGTATTCCTCTACACTTCCTGCACCTGTCTCTAAAGGCATGGATATTGTAACGTTTATCTGAGATTTAGTTCATAGTAAAGAATACAGATCATTACTAAGGAGTTTAGCTTACTATTGATTAAAGGGAACCCAGCCCTGAGTGGCTCATGGTGGTAGACTTGGTAACTCCCAAGTTTAGAAGCATTACCGACATCATGATTACAGCGGAGGCGCATATCCGATCTTTCAAATTGATTTTTAAAGGCAATTATGACGGTAATCATTTCCCAACAAAGTGAACGCCTTTATAGTTAATATTAGCACTAAATTTTGCTCTTGAAAGGTCCCAAAACCAATAGCGAGGTACAAGATATCAACACACGCGTCATTTACGGAACTGAAAATGTGATCAATGCAGAAATAGATCTATTCAATCGATCTAAAAAAAAGGTTGATTCGTGCATGGCATTTAGCCGACCTCCCCTGGCTATATCCCTACCCCAAATCAAGAAGGCATTCTCGGATGCGCAAGGAAGAGGGATAGAATTGAGGTACATTACGGAGATAACTTTTGATAACCTCCCTTACTGTAAGGAGCTTTTGGATATTGTCGGTGAACTGAGGCATTTGGACGGCGTCAAGAACAATTTCATGATAAGCGAAGGCGAATATCTTGCACCACTAATAGTGGATGAGAAACGAGTCATAGCATCAGAGGTGGTGTATAGCAATGTAGCTCAAGTTATAGAACAGGGACAATACATTTTTGATACGTTATGGAGTAAGGCTATAC
>DASWDL010000249.1:0-9263 GCA_036395315.1 Nitrososphaeraceae archaeon | reverse complement strand
GAAACTGTAACTTTATCAGGTTTAGTTTGGTTCGTCGCAGAACCTGTGACAAATAATGTATTGTTTGTCATATCTATTTGAGCATAAGCATTTGTGAAAATATGCCCAATGCCAATGTTGACTGCTGCAACAAGAAGAATTGTAGTCGCTGCTCCTAGAACGGCCACTTCTACTTTGTTTTTATTATTGAACGATCTCATATAGTCCTTATCTTATATTCATTAAAATAAGCATTCTGAGATATTATAGGAGAATTTCGGTTAGAATAATAGGACCACACTAAATCACTCTGAGCCTTGGCCTTGCTAAAGCCGATTCATCATTTGATACGTTAGGTTTGACATGATAGATAAAATATTATAAAGGCTAAGCTCAAAGACAGCTCTTCCATTATTCTCCCAAAACAATGGAACTTAGAAAAATACTAAGGTACAGAATGATGTACTTTTGCCGTATATATTCTTATGTCGCCCTGAAGCTGGTGGTGCTACGACTATAGCCCAGACTAAGCCCTAACAAAATTTTTACGCAGTTTCTGGTCCTCTGGCTGTTTGAGCTCAAGGTCTTGTCGACTATGGATCTATTGATAAATAAAAATTTAAAAGATACATATATAGAATTATACATAATGCCGAGAAAGGAACACACAGAGAAATTAGAGAAGGTAGTTTCCAGCAACATATCTTTAGAAGATTTTCAGCTCCTCAATAAATACGCCAAAATATTGTATAACAAGAATATGATAACTCAGCCAACCATTTCGCATATAGTCAGGCTTGTAATAAAGCAATGGGCGTCATTTGTAAGGAAGAAAGAAGAAAAAGAGTTTAGTCCCTTTCAGACTTCGGTGCGCCGCGGGCAGCCCGGTCACGATATTATACGACCATAAATTTTGTCATGTTTTCCCGGTTGCGTCTGCTCTATTCAAGAGGTCATGGCTTCAGGTATTTGTCACGATTTGGAAAATGGCTCGAGAGACGGCCCTAAATAGTCTAGGCATTTAGATACTACGAGATCATTGCAAGCTTGCCGCTAATGTTGGGAGGCTGAACTTTTAGTATGGGCGGTCTTAACTTTTAATTTCTTAAATAATACCTTCCCGAAAGGCAATCGATGACAAGATTAAGTTTAGCTTTGATTATTATTAGTATAGCAGTAGGCTTGGCTTCACTTTTAATTATTAGCATTACGACGGCAGCACTTGATCGAATCTGAGATGGCACCTCTATTCGCCTTTATTCAGGCCCAAGAGCATCAATGGCTGTGTCTGATAATAATATCTATCTTACTTGGTGGGATAATAAGACCGGGAACAATGAAGTATTTTTTGCTGCCAATATTGATGGGGGTAAAACATTTGGTAAGGAAATAAACTTAAGTAATGCTAAAGGTGGCTCTGCTGATAGTCAAATATCAGCTCAAGGAAATAATGTTTACGTTACTTGGTGGGATAATAAAACAGGAGATTGGCAAGAATTCTCTAAAGTGAGTAATAATAACGGTAAAACGTTTGGTGATGCAATCATGCTTAAGAGTATTGGTAATTCCCCAGTTAAAACACTAAAAGCTCCTCCATCTGATACCATTTCTGTTGATACCATTGTTTCTGCATCTGGCAATAATGAATACGCAGTATGGTGGGATAATACAACTGGAAATTGGGAAGTATCATTTGCAAAAAGTAGTGATGGCGGAAAGACTTTTAGTGACACAATGAACATAAGCAATTCTTCAGATGCACGTTCAATAGGTGCAAGAACGGCTGTTCAAGGAAAGAATGTATTTATCTCATGGATAGATATTGATAAAAACACCGGACAAAAGCAAGTATTATTTAGAGAGAGCAGTGATAATGGACAATCATTCGACAAACCTATTATCATTAGTGGCGCAAGCCAAAGTCTACGATAAAAAATAATATCTTGACAGTTTAGTCGCATATAACATAATATGCACATCTACATTTATAATTATAGGACTATCAGGATTGTAAATATTTCTACCCACAAACGGGCAAAGTCTGGAGGATTTAATTAATGAGAATAAAGCAACTCAAAATATAGGGCGGAACTAGAATCACATCTACTATCGCATAATATAAACCTCCGAGATATAGATGACAGCCACGGACTAGCGGTAGTTGCTGCTGTGCGAATCGATCATCTCGGGGATATCAGGAGGTTTTCTGACTTGGTTTTTGATTGCAGAGACGAGTGTCGTGGCTGTTTCTAGGATAAGGTTCAGTTAGTTACCACAACAATGGCTTTGCCTCTCTACTGCGTCCCATTAGAGGCGAGTTTCAATAATGGTCCAAATATCTTTCCATTATCATTACTTATTTTTATAACGGGTATATCACTAGGACATAAATCTTAAAGGAGCTTTTCTATTTTGTAAAGCGATTGTTCCTCATATGATAAAGAAAAACCTTGGTGTTTTCATAAACGTAAGTTCCGGTGCCGGTAAAGTTGGGTTTGAAGATATTTCGGCTTATTGTGCAAGCAAATTTGGTATGATAGGACTAGCAGAAAGTATAGCTTGAGAGGTTACAAATTACAATGTTAGGGTAATGACGATATGTCCTGATGAGATCGCAACGAAAATGCAAGAAGTGCAGAATTGGAGTTACCATCGATCTCCCCAATTGAAAACAAGTCTCTCTGCTTGTTTGCTGCAGATTCCTTATCTTGCATACGACATGAGTTGTTTTGACATGTCAATTATGGCATTCATATCGTCCTCTATCACCGAACGATTATAATTTAAAAATTATATGTCCAACACCCATTCACTTCAGTCTTTCAATATCAATTCCTACTTGACCAATAGATCCAGTAAAGGCCAGATGCTTCTCTTTTCTAGTATCACGTTCGACGATGTTAGGATATGTTATTACAATGATTCGAAATCCTCTGGTTTTCTATCGGCCTCATTGACCTTCTGCTTTAGCATGTTTAGTGAATCCTGGAGTTGCTCCAAATTATTACGAACAACTCCTATCCAACCGTCAGCATACCTAGCCATGCTTAAGAACGTGTTAGGACTTGATCCGCCAAGGACTGGAAGATGAGAGTTTTGGATTGCTTTGGGTCCAATTTTTGAAGGAGGAACAGTATACATCGGTCCGTAATTTCGGCCGACCAGATTAATTTTAGTAGTCGCAAAAAGATTTTAGTAGTTTATTGGTTGCGGATTATCATCCCATTTCCCATGTCTTAATGTGATTAAATGTCCCAACCTATGATCTCTGAGTGAGCAGTGTAATGAACACATTTTTTGTATTTTGGTGTTCTCCTGAGAAATTATCCACTAAATGTTATCGATTAACTTCAGGTAATATCTTACCGTATTCCTGAAATCCTGTCATTTCGCCTAATGTTACAGACATGCACAATAAATGGGCAGAGAAGCACTTGAATTTTGTCTCCAACAGCATCATTTTCAGCTTTGAAGTAATGAACCCACTTTAAAGTTAAATTCTCTACGTAATCGATGGAACAGATAGAGATACGATATACCGTTTTGCATCAATTTTATAAATAATGTACAAGCTGACTTCACCTTAAAGGTAAACGGTCATTAATAATTTAAGATCCCCTGTTCTGGTTATAATGTTGGATAATAATTTGAATGAACCACCTATTTGCATTAAATGCGGCCATGCCAAAGATCTTCACAAGTTCTCAACTATAACCCATGATTATTACGAATGTACCTCCAGAACTACTAAACAGTTGGAGGATGATGTTTTTATTGATATAGACACGCAATGTAATTGTAAAAAATATTCTAATATTGGAAAATGTACCTAAATCATCCCAATCATATATCTTGCAAGTTGATGATCCTTATGACAAGGTATTTTATGAGCGGGTAATTCTGCACGTTTGTCGACTTGCATGGAAGTAAAATAAACAGCCATGTTATGAACAGTAAGCCTTGCTTTTGCACGTATGCAATCCTCATATATTTTATCATGAAATTCCTTTGCCTCCTTTTCCACTTTTCTAATATTATATAGTAACTAGAGAATTTATTCAGTTGCTTAAATTATAATTCTGCCCACGATCACTCATAATCATAAGTAAAATTTGTTTGTAATCTTTTTGCCTACTATACGACTCGACGTCCAATCACAATCTAAATTGCCTCATCGTACTTACCCCAGTTAATTCCCGATGCTTCGCCGACTGAAAATTTCGGAGTCTACCAAATCTCTTGCATTAGAAGAATCTCAGCCTATTTTACATTTACAATATTTATCTCTTTATGAAAGGATAAATGATGCTATTGAGTTTAGAATCCAGTGTCATTCAACAATGGGTTCCAAGTAATCGAATACTTCATGGAGGAACTTTGTAACCGACATAAGATTGCTATGAACAACGGAACTTCCACCAAGTTTCAAATAACATCCATATATGAGCAACATCTTGCAGGATTTGATCGTTCCCTTGTAGATCAAGTTCTACAAGAATTTCAAAAGGAAGGGCTTATTAACATCAGTAATGACATAGTAGAGCTGACCAAAACCGGCAAACAATTTTGCAGTGCTAAAAATCATCAAAATATGTCCTAATGAGTAGATGGGAAGCACCTATTAGCCCAAGCCCTTGTTCTACTCCTAAGACTGATAGATAGAGATAGTAACAATTTCTTCTGTAAATGATTTAACAAAATCTTATTTGTTGCTAAAGATAAACAGTTACTTATTGTATAACAGAAAAGTTCGTGTTTGCAGTTAAGAATCCGATTGAAGTGGAAGCAGTATAGTTTCCCTCCCTAACCTGTTGTCCATAAGAATCTCTGATTCCACTTGAGAGATTTTGAACCACCAGAATCCAAAGTGGTTATTACCTGTGCTAAGAACAATGGATATTTTTCCTGAGTATTCGTATTTTCAATTTTGAGACCTAATATGGAGTTAGGAAAGGTTAATGGATCTGTTCCTATATTCTTTATGGTAATACTAACGATTTCTCCAAATTTATACCTCGATTTGTTTGTAGAAATAGCAAACTGCCGCACTTTCTTTAGTATTTGATTGAGTGAAAGATGATGGTTTGGCCGCTTCCCTAAGTGTACAGTGGACTATAGTTCCTATTCTTTCGGAAGGAGGACAAATGTCTGTAGAGGGACATTCGGTTGGAGACCTAACAAGATTACCGGCCGAGCAACGTGCCAGTCCTTGATCCTTTCCCTCTTGACCGAGACCTTAGGGCGTACTCTCCCAACAGAATGCAAGTGAGGATAAAAAGATAAAAAGATAAAGAAAGCAACTGCTCTATTCTTCATGACAAATATCCGTCCCCTTTCGATTTATATTTTTTTGATAAGATATTAAAAATATATATGATATTCTTCTAGTTTTTTAACCTATATTGTGACATAGATATAAAGAGTGGGTAAATTATGAAAATTCTATAACAAGACTTATCTGGAATAATGGTGTATAATGGAGAGTGGCAGATGCACCTTTAACGTACGGAATCGTAATTGGTGTCTTTATCGGACTAGGTGTGATCTTGTTCGCAGCCAGGGCGAAAAGATATTCAAATCAGAAAGAAGCTGAAAGCTCCAAAGAATATAAGGCCTCACCCATGTAAGAGAGAAAACTAATTTACTAATTGCACCAAATTCGTTTCGATAGGACATGTGTATTGTATAATATGAAAAGAATCAACTGGAACTTGAACGATCTAATGCATCATCATATTTCTAAGTAACATCAACTTGTTTAAACGATCCGATTAGGTCATGGAAAAATACCTTTGCGTAAATATTGATAGTATTAATAATATCTAAAGACACACCCAGCCTGTCGACGGAGAGTCATCGTCGTGTTTTCGTTAGCATTACTCCGATAACTAACCAATTTGAAAAGGTATCCAATGTCTGTAGGTGAATAAACCCCCCTACTTAGTAAATGATGCACCGAAGCTAGTGGGCGTAAATGAGGACAATTAGGGAAGGAATTGTGCTTAGCCCACTAACTTCGGTATGCCTCTCAGCTTTGCTTCCATTGATGGCTGACCGTATAATGGAAGCTTAGTAAGTATATGTTAAAAATAATATTTTAGCTTTACTCAAAATTGAAAGAGGTTAGTAGTATTGGTCATCGAAAATAATCAAAGTCCCGACATGAATGGACCCCGCTTCCATTAAAACTAGTATTCAGTTCGTGCTCCCTTTCAGTATGGGTTATAATGAAGTAAGCACTCAGTATGGAGTTAAAATATTATTTCTTCTATACACTGGAATTGATTTAGTAAACTTTCGATTTCATTATTCTATATAGGAAACATCACTATCTCGTAGGAAGAGTCGCAGGTGGAGACGCCTGTCTAGAGCTTAAGTACACAGTAAATTTTGTTGGAGAATAACAAGAAGTTGCCAGAATAGAAATTGCGCTTACCGATACGCCATCATATCAATCGTACCTAATAGGACGTATTGTCCATCTATTAATTGAAGTTCCAAATATATTATAGGATCTACTGGAACTTAAATAATTTAAGTTTCTAAAATTAATTTATTCGTAAGAATAAATGTACTTGCTTCCTTAAATTCATTCCACATCGACATATACATAATAAAGGGTACAAATGACTGAAAACCAGATACAACTTTGGACAGATGAGACAAATATGGAGTTTGCTATATTTGTGGAAAACTCACACTATGTCGTAAGGACAAATCAACAAGGAAAATACACACGTATGGTAGATGAATCACCTTACGTTAATGGATACGGTTATGATTGGAAATATACCCTCTCACAGTGGGTAAGTTATTATTTTGGAAATCAACTACAATCACCGCCATGTAGTCTGGATAAGTCAGTTTTACATTTATTTCAAGTTTCGAACAGTGATGCAAATGAAGAAGAAAGCTCTAGAACTGGAATAAAAACTGCAAGAATATGTGATACCTTTAGTAAATCAGCACCTGAACCAAGATTGCTTAAATGTCATTTTTGCAATCTGAATTACTATATGGACGAGGAACTGAGAGAACACGAAAAATTTTGGCACGGGGAAATTTAGATAAATTAACCTTCTTCTTCAAGAAAATCCCGTCATTTAGTAGGGCTTGCAGTTTCTTTTCTAAAATACCTATAACTGAAGTTGAGATCAAATAGATCAGAAAGGTAATTACATTCCCAGCTAGATTAAGACCTAAATAATGAAAAAGCGCGTGAAACTATTCGCAGTACTAGGGGCAACTTTATTGATAACTGCTCTAAGTTATACTGTGCTTTAGGAGCACAGGGAAGACGGATGAATTTGGCATCTTGAAAATTTATCCTACGGCCGTGGGAGGAAGAGAATGGTTCATAGATATGGAAAACCCCCTAAAGGATGGAATATTCAACCCTCACTCCAACATAACTGAGGAAGAGGATGGCTCATGGCAAATTTCTGGAAGAGACACGCTAGGTAAATACGAAGATCAAGTTCGTATGGATGTTTCAACCCCCCCCAGGACAACCTGAATGGAAGAATGTTGAGATTACAGGGTATGCTAAAGTAATCACTGCCAAGCCACCTTACGATTCGTTAGTATGGTATGCTAGAGGTATCAGGCATGACAGTGCGTTTCCTTGTCAAGGTACGTCTCTAAAGGGAGGAATTGATGTAGATGGTACTGTATCATGGAAAAAAGAAATATGGCATACGGGTGGCTACACTGATGCACGCGCTAGAGCAAAGGTTACTGATTCGCTTCTTGATAAATGGATTGGATGGAAAGTGGTCATGTACAATATAAACAACGACACGGCAGTAAAGATGGAATCGTACCTCGACGATAATTCAAACAACAGCTGGATCAAAGTTACTGATATTGTGGACAACGGCGGATGGTTCGCTATCTCTCCTGACTCAGTCTTCTACAGCGCCAATTGTGGGTATCCCAAAGATTATATAGTAACAAACTCTGGACCCATTGTAACATTCAGGTCGGATAACATGGTATGGGATTTCAAAAACTTGAGTGTTAGAGAGATCGATCCACAATTAGCTAGTCAAGCTTCTTAACAAATAAATTTGATTAAATAAAAAAGCCAGATTCCTACTTAATTAATTAATAATATTCTGCTTATCCTGACAAATAGATCAAAGAATACAGTTAAAAACATCCATTGAATTTGCTGATACCAGTACATCCTATGCATGCGTGTTAGATTGAATGGTCAGAATAATCAAGTCAAAGGAGTAGTCTTACGAACCAGTCAATTTGATGGATCTCTTCTTTGTATCAGGAGAGCATCGCCGTTGATGATTGAATATATTCGTTCCACAGAGTCTGAATGATACTTGATCTGAAGCGCTTATGGATAATAATACCGCATTTTCTCACCTTGATTTCGTTACACGATTCTTAGCTGGGGAATTGCATTCTGCTGGATTTTACTATTTGGCTATGGAAATTGTACTACTACAGATGATAGTCATTAATTTGCCAAAATTTTATACTTACTCTCGCGGGCAGTCATAAAAATCAGGTCTTGACTTATTACTGAAGTAGCTTTTTCTACGTAGGGTCAACCTCTTTCGTTCAAAGAGAAGAATCTTTCAGTCAATCTATTAACCGGATCTATGTTTTGATTCGCCTCTACCACAATCTGACTATTTTCGTATCTGATGATTAAAGCTCGGAAAGCGCTGTGGAATAAGCTATATTTCTTACCATCGTCACTAACAGCCACTTTATCGACAACCAAGAGATTATTATCTACGAGCCATTTTATTTTTCTATATACGGAAGTGTGAGGAATACTTGTTTCCCTAATGATCGCACTTACAGATCTTGATTGATCCATAGTTGAATTAATGATACTGACCATTTCAGGATCTGCAAGACCAGTCAAAATTGCACTCTTGAGTTTCTGATTGTCCACAATCATTTCCATTCGACTGGTATACTTGATAGTATTGTTAGTTCTAGGATATAACCATTATACGCAAGACTTACAGAACGTTAAGTCAGATATAATCGTGCCAAGTCAAAACTTCGAATGGAGGTATTTCAATTGGCTTATAACCTATGCATTCTTAAGCACTTTTATTATGACTTGGCTAGCCACTTCCTAAACAAAATTAGTCAACAGATTTATAGAGCCAAAGGTCTGCCGTAATAAAGAGCGATTTAATAGAAATTGACAAGACTCTTTGACCCACATATCCATATGTACTCGAGAACTACCGACGATTATGACTTGATGTCTAAGGCAGGTATAGAAGTGATTGTTCAACCATCCT
>DASWDL010000248.1:0-3860 GCA_036395315.1 Nitrososphaeraceae archaeon | reverse complement strand
TATAGCCTTTACGGCTAATTACTTGATCAGATCAAAAAATCGTGGCGCGGGTACCCCTGAAGATCAATTGTTACATATTTGAAGCCAAGATCTTTTAATCTTGAATTTAATAATTCTAGTCTCTGAACATTGAACAGCTTTGGGATTTCGCTAGGCTCTACTTCAATTCGAGCCAAGTAGGAATGATCCCTGACTCTCACTTTTCTTATGGGAAAAATTGACTTGACAACTAATTCTGACATCTCGATTCGTCTCAACCTTTCTTCAGTGACGCTAATTCCATGAAGAATCCTTGAAGCAAGACATGAGTTGGATGGTTTGTTATACACAGACAAATCGTAGTATTTTGCTATAGATCTTATTTCGACTTTAGTCATACCCAATTCTATTAGGGGACTCCTGATTCCATATTCTCTCATGGCTTTGATTCCAGGTCGGTATTCATTTAAATCGTCCAGATTAGTCCCATCTGTTATCAACAGAATATTTCTACGGGATGCTTCGAAAGATAAATGGGCAGCTAGTTCTGTGCGACAATAATAGCACCTTAATTTGTCATTCCTTACAAAATTTTCATTCGCGAGTTCATTATACTTAATAATAATATGGTTGATATCTATCTCCCTTGCTACATTCGAAGCAGATTCTAATTCTTCCTTCGACAATGTTGCATAATCGGCTGTGGCTGCAAGAGCATTTTCCCCAAGTGCCTCCCTTGCTGCCAGGGCAACTACTGCACTATCGACTCCGCCGGACAAAGCAACTATTGCCTTGTCTTGCTCATCAGAGAACCAAGCTACTAATCTGCTGAAATTTGCTTCGTTATACATGACTATACGAACTCTCCATCGCCTATACTGTCTATTATCTTTCTTTGAACAATCTCTCTGCAATTCTTGTAAGGAATTTTCAACTTTGCGGAGATCACCTTTATATCATCATATTCAGGCTTAGCATTGTAAATCTTACCCCGTGCGTCTTTTGAGATTTTAACATGTACATAAAATAATTCATGCTTAATAGAGATAGGCATTACAAGAATAGATCTTTTCATTACAAGCCTAGTTGTTTCTCGAAGTCTTATACCAAGAGTCCCGGTTTCAGAGAAAAGCTTGTTGCTAATAGTTTCTAAATGCATCTTATCAGAAAGGACCTTTATAATGATAACAGGTCTATTTTTCTTTGTTAGCCCCTGCAGGATTGTCACGTCTACGGCCCCGTGATTATAGAGAATTTCAATTATATTCCCTATTGTTTCTCCGTCCAAATCATCGACGTTTGTTTCGAGCTCATAAATAGAATCTAATTGACATGTAGATCCTACAGGGTGCCTACCTATCGTAATTCTCACCACATTTGGAATTCCATCGTATTCTCTTGTTCCCCCACCGTAGCCAATCTTGTCAAGGACAACCGTTGGATAAGCTGGAATACTTAAAGGCGCCAAATTCACGAGCATCGCTGCGCCCGTTGGAGTTGTGAGTTCCCCATCCAAAAACCCTGGAGTAAGGGTGAATCCTCTTCCCTTGAATATCTCTAGGATCGCATTACCTGGGTTCGGGACTACACCATGAGAAAACTGGAGTATTCCCTTTCCCACGGCAACACTTGTACAATAAATTTTGGAATTGAACAAATCCAAGTTATTTAATGCAACAGCGGTACCAACTAGATCAGCAATGGTATCTAGACTTGCAGTTTCATGCAATCTAACTTTATTAAAATCAATACCGTGAACTACTGATTCGGCTTGTATAAGAGTTTTTAGTGAATTCAGAACGAAAGACTTCGAACGAGAATCTAAATTCGCGGAATCGCAGCATCGTGAAGCATTACGATAATAATCAGATCCAACGATGACATGATTTTTTTCTTTGTAATTAAATTTCAATTTAGTACATGATATCCCACTAGACTTTGCCTTTACAAATTCAAGTGAAGTAATGTTACAGCCATCAAGAAGTTCCGCACATGAATAGATTGCATCAGTAACTATTTTCCTTTCCGCACCAGCATCGATTAGGGCGCTCAACAACATATCTCCAGAAATTCCTGCAATTTGCGAATCAATAATTGCTATTTCTGACATATCTGTGAAATTCTTTTCAATATTGAATCTTTGCCTTTTAAAAATTATTCCTCAGGTAGGTACTAGTGCATGTACTAATAGTGGTCTGATCTATGCGAAGGTATAAATGCAAATTGGAGCAGAATACATTAGCCGGTACCAAGATAACGTGGAAATGCAAAAACAGATTACTACTCAATAGAGACCAAAAAAATGGTGTTATCTATTCTTGATCCAAGGTCACACGTACTTCTAGAATAAACCTACTTATAACTTCTTGAGCGAATCTGAGATTTTAAAAAAAGATAGTACAAGTTATTGGGGTTCCTCTTTCATGCTTGAATTAAAATGTATCACTTGCGAGCTAAAATTAAATCGCTGTACCCAAGTTAACCATCAGCCGATATTCTGCGGGTTTTCAAAATGTTTCGATACTTCCGGTCTTCTACGCATATTTCCTCCCAATATCGCATACAAACCATTTTCTTGTATGACCTAAACTTAGCACTTTCACCTAAAATCATATTTCTGAAAAGCAAGTCGGGCTCATTTATTCCTGCATGAGCTCTCATAATGCATGTTGCAGAAAAACGTGGATTTATTTCGAAAATTTTGTTTGTTCCTTTGTATTTTTTTGATTGAATATTAATTGCGCCTGCAGCACCAATTACGAGTGCAACCTTTTCAGAGATAGATCTTATTTCTTTAAAATCATCTATAAATGCCTTATAGGTTTGTCCAAATTTCAGGTATTTCCTTATAGAAATAGATGAAATAATTTCCTTAGTTGATTTGTCCACTAATACTCCAGTTGTAAATTCCTGATCGCCTCCTAGATACTCTTGGATAATGGGGTTCCATCCAATCTTCTTGATACTTATTATGGCTGAATCAAGTTCTGCCCTATTATTCGTAATGTAGAAATGCTTAGCGCCAAATCCTTCTCTTGGCTTCACCACGACTGGGAAATTATGGCTATCGAGGAATTGTTGTAAATTAAGGGGCAGGGCTGAATCTGGGCAAGCAAAACCATGATACTTTAGAAATCTGAAGGTATTCCATTTATCTCTAGCAATTTTTACTACTCTAATGGGGTTTACAAATATCTTCGCTGATGTCTGTTCCTCGATTTCTCTCATGTATTGGCCAATGACATGAAGTTCTGGATCAGTGCCTACATAAACTGCCTCTACACAATTTTGCTTTATTAGTTTTATTAATGAAAAAAGAAATTCTTGATCATCTGCTTTAGGAATTATTGCTCCTTTTCCACATAGATAGAGACCAGCAGCTAAAGCTGAGGCATCGGCCCCTATAACATTGTAGATTATTTCTGCATGCTTATTTTCATTTGCCATCTTTAAGCATTTTATTATTCCCTGCCCGATGATACCCCCTGCACCTGTAACTAAAACGTTTACCTTTTTCGCCAGTAGATGGGACGCCTCCTCACTTGGAATCTAATTTTTAGCAAAACATCGAGGAAACATAACTGGAGAAAATAGATCGTCCTTGTCCCTAAGCGCTGATATCCAGATAGGCTCCAATTCTTTTATACCGAAATTTACAGCATAATCAATTATGCAAGGCTTTAACTCAATGGCACCAATCGCTTTTTTAGTCTTTGTAATGCGGTATCTAAGTTTACGTTGACGTTCTTTGATTGTGAAAATCTTATTTAAAACTGTGTTTATCGGCAGGTTTCCTTCAATAAGAACATCCCTTTCTCTTATTAATGGTATAATCGATGAACGTTCCACTTCAACAGTACGATATAGACCCTTAAGGTAAC
>DASWDL010000247.1:0-7731 GCA_036395315.1 Nitrososphaeraceae archaeon | reverse complement strand
ACGATTTTCCCCACGGGGACGATTTTCCCCACACTGACTATGGAGTAATTTATATGCATTCCCATCCCTCGGGGGAAAAAATTGAGAACGTAAAAAGGAATTCAAAAGTAGGATTTGAAGTTGATTTACCAGTTTGTTTTCTTCCTTCGTACTACTTTCATCCTACTGACGCATCACAGGCCGATACACTTTACATTAGTGTAGTGATTAAGGGTAATGCTTCTATTGTCAGGGATCTAAAAGAAAAAACACTTGCGCTTAATGCTCTGATGAACAAGTATCAAAAAGAAGGGGGATATCAACCTGTAAGTACAGATATGCCGACAGTGAGGGAAGTTGCTGTCTTAAGAGTTGTTCCAAAAGGAATGACAGGGAAGTACAAAATTGGACAGCATTGGTCACCCAATTATAGAATTAAAATAGCGAGGCAGATAATCGAGAGGGAAGGAGTAGCCAATGCTAGTATCATCTTGAAAACAATGGGTATAGAGCTAATGAATGATGGTACGCCTCATATCTTATTCGAGCCACTGATGTAGCTGGGTCGCTAAACGTAACAAAAATCTTAGAATCAATTGTTTATTTTTGCATAGTTACATTGAACCTTATAGACTAATTAAAAGTGGTGCATCTGCTTCCAAAATTACAACTTCCAAACCATTCAAATCCAACATTTATCCTACATAAATTTGCGGCAAAAGCAAATTTAGAGTGAAATTCCGAGATTATAAAGCAAACATTGCATTATTCTTGGATTCTTTTCGAAATCTTTCCTTTCAACAAGTATTAATTGAGAACAAAAAATAGCAACGTGGTTATACTGGTAAGATGTCTCCGTAATGTCCAATCTTTATTCATACGGTGAGGTCACGGCTACAAAAATTGTCGGTAACTATATATCTAAAAAAGTACAATGTAAATTTTGTTGCGGTCCATTGATAATGAAGACCCTTTTGTCAAGATTGCTGCTTTGATTGGTGGAGAGGAGTACTATAAGGTGGCCCGCGCACTACTCAATACAGAAGATGCAACGGATGAAGAAATTGCTAGTGCAACTGGAATGCGCATCAATATAATAAGGAAGGTGTTATATGATATGTTCGGCAAGGCCTTAATTACCGGTATAAGAGTAAAGGACGAAAAGAAAGGATGGTTTGTTTATCGCTGGCGTGCGAAAAAAGACCAGGCTGAGAATTTCATCGATAATCAGAAAAAGAAGATTTTGGATAGGTTGCAGAAAAGACTGGAATATGAGGAGTCGTCAGAATTTTATCACTGCGGAAACAATGATTGTCCTAGGATAAAATTTGATATTGCAGTTGAATTGTTCTTCAGGTGTCCTAATTGCAAGGCACCATTGGGCATGGTGGATAACAGCAAAGTTAAGGATGCACTGAGATATAAGATTGACCAGATCATGATAGATGTCACCTCAAAAGACCAAGTTCAAACTGAGCGATAATAAAGAACGAGCTCGTCACGAGTCTGTCTTTCCACCTTTGATAGTTTCATTCTGAGTGTATCTGAAATCTGAGAATGACCTAATCCTTCAACAAGAGTTTTAGCGTTTCTTCCACCTATTACCATAGAGGATATCATAATGATCATCTCATCTGCTAGTCCTTCGCTCAAGATTGACCAATTTATCTCGCCTCCACCTTCTACCAATAAGCGCTTACATCCCAACTTCTCTAAATGCTTGAATACAGCTCGCACATTTACTATTTTATCTCCTGTAGTCAAAACTTGAACATCCATCCTTTCTATGTTTCGAATCTTTTCCTTTGGAGCTCGTTCAGTAACCGCTACAATAGTATTGATAGTTTTAGCTGTTTTAAGAATTCTTGAATGGAGCGGTATACTCGCAAAAGAATCTAATATTACTCTCGTAGGAGATTTGGTATAATTAGCACCATATCTGACATCCAGCATGGGATCATCCTTTATGACTGTTGATATCCCTACCAAAATAGCATCGACTGATGCTCGCAATTTGTGGACTCTCTTAAGATCCACTTCAGAAGAAATACGTGACTCTCCGGACCTAGTAGCTATTTTGCCATCTAGGGACATGGAAGCATTGAGAATAACATGCACCTAAATCTCCTCTCCATCAATCAATCTGCCATTTATCATAACGTTACTTATAGAATCGATATCTGCCCTATGTACAACTGCAGCGTAAGGATCGTGTAGAGGCGCAAGATCGATATGATCCTTCTTAAAAAAAATTATATCAGCCGCCATATTTGGAGCTATGGACCCCGAGTTAATGTTGAGAATCTTTCCACCATTAGTAGTTGCCATTTTGAGTACATCTCTTGCAGATAAGAATCCATTATGCATTGTTTTTGACATCTTCCATAGGAATTCCATTTCTCTAAACATGTCAGGAGAGTTAATCATGGTATTGTCAGTTCCAATCCCTATACAGCAACCCGATCGCAACATTTTGGGAACATCTGGGAAGCCAGTCCGTAGTATGGCATTTGAACGAGGACATACTACTATTCCAATATCTTGTTTAGCTACATTGGAGATATCCTCATCTGAAACATTAGTCATATGTACAACAAAATCAGGTTTTAGAAATTGAAGAATTCTCTGTACCTCATTTTTGCACATCACGGAGAGTGAAAATTCTACACTCTTCCGCGATTCTGCAGCATGAATAGCAAGAATGATATTTCTCTTAGATTTTTTTTTGTAGGCTCCAGCTAATTTTCGGAAGTAGACCAATGAATCGTCCGTGTTTTCATTTGCACCACTTATTCCAAATCCGTCGGACAATTCTAAAACTTTGGAAGCTCTTTTAGCAAAATCATCTGTCAGACTGCGCTTTCTTTTCATCGTTGGATTGGACTGTGTATTTTTTGGTTTCTTTCGAGCTTCTAGATTAAAGTAATATTCAGGACGGCCCAATCTAATGCACTTTATGGATAAGCCTGATATTGCATCATCAAGCAGCTTTAGCCCTTCTATGCCCCCCTCTCTGAAATCTGCAAATGTGGTTATACCTCTCTTCATCATCGATAGGGCAGTCCCTCTCATAAATGACATTAAATGGTCCCTTTTACTACTATTCAAAATTCTTCTCTTGAACCCATATTTTGGGTGAATTCTTTGTTCCAATTCTAGATCTAGATCTATTCCTATGTCCTTACCAAACGAATCTCCAATATGTGTATGGGCATTAATAAACCCTGGACATGCCAACAGACCTTCTCCATCAAACACACGTTCGTTCTCCTTATTGTGATCATAACTTCTTTTTCCTACGTGAGTTACTAGACCATGCTTTCCTATGACGATACAACCACTATCTACGAATTCAAGATCATTTCCTGAGAATAGACTAATGTTCTTGAGAATCAGAGACATTTTATTTCTATGATACGCTGAATTTTGCCAACCTTTCGAAGTTTACGAATTGAATCAAGAGCTTCTGTTGCCGCCGCGACGGCTCTCCTTGCGGTCCTCGCTGAGCCTATTCCACAGTTAAGTTCGACGTTCATCTCATCACAGATTTTTTCTATGATTAGCTTTGATTCATTCAATAAAGTTGTGGTTGCTACAACCATAAAGTTGTCTCCTCCTAAGTAAAAAGTTAGGTCTTTTTTCTTTACAAATTCATCTGCCAATCTTGAATAAACCCTAATTATCGATGTACTAACTTCATATGGAGAAATTTCGTTGACCATTTTTGTTGAATCATCTAGATCTAGATGCATAACTTGTACTACCATATCTGACAACTGTCCGTTTTGGTCATAAGATGGTATACTATTTTTATGGTTACCATATAGGAGAGCATTCTCTTTAATGCGTAAGTTGTCCCGTCTCGAGTAGTAGGCATAAAGGCTAGCTTCCAGTGGAGTAGTGCTAATTCCTATCGCCATAGACAAAGTGATCTCTTGATATAATTCTGATATATTGGAAAAAATGCTATAATGCTCATCTACAGAGAGTCCATTCGTAACCGCAAATAATTCATCCTGTCTATTCTGATACACGATACAATCCTTTTCAGAGAATGCTTTTTGCAAATCATAATACAATCTCGACTGCAGCATCTGCAACTGAGATTCTCTGTCACTTCCAAGCATTAATGTCCATGGTCCATACCCTTCTATTTTGATCTGGGTTATCTGGATACTCAATCTACAATACTCGCCATGCTTCCTTCGTAATTTTCGTTCAGGTTTCTCAATTTCCTTATTCTGTCTACCATATCAATCGCCGAATCGACTGCCCTTTTTGAAACAATTGAAATCCTATCCCTTGCCTGCTTTACAGTCATTCGTGGACCAGTAATGCCTAGTGATACGGGTTTCTGATGCTTAACTGATATTTCGGCGATGAATCTCGCAGCAGTATTTGCAACTAATTCGTCGTGAGCTGTATCACCTTTTATTACAGAGCCAAGCGTAACGATTGCATCAATATCTTTTTTTTTGATTAGTTCCTCTATAAACAGTGGCATATCGAATGTACCGGGGACAAAACATATGTATCTAATCTGAGCCTTCCGCTCCAGAGCACGAGTCTTTGCAACTTTCAGCATTTCACTTGTGACAGTCTGGTTGAATTCTGCAACTACCAAACCCAATCTTGTCTGCTTCAAACTAACGGTTTAGTCTATTAATCTGTCTTATTTCATTTGCCTCAAGCATCGGTATATCGTATTTAGTCGAGATTTCCTTTGCATCGTACAACTTAAGCGCCCTATATGTTTTTGAATCTAACATTTCGCATATTACTACCGAAGGAGCAAGATTTGCCAACTTCATTAAGTATACCCCTAACTCCGTATGTCCCATTCTTTCTTCCAGTAGGCCTTTTGCCGCTATCAATATGGGAACATGGCCAGGAGTACGGAAAAATCTGATGAATTGGTCTTTACCTCCAGTATCAATTTCTGAACTTATTCTAGCCATCTCGCTAATTGTAAGAGCTCTGTCACTATCTGTCACGCCGGTATAAGTATCCAAATGATTAATAGAAATTGAAAATGATGGTTTGTCTCCATATGGGGCTAGTCCTATAGTGATTTTTGAAATCGTAGAGTCACCAGCTGAAATATTACGCAATATATCATGCATATACATCAAACCTAATTTCCTTGCAACTTCATTAGAAATAGCCAAACATATCATCCCTCCAGCCATGTTTCTAAGCTGAGCAATATGTGCAGGTCGAGCAAATTGGGCTGCCATAACCAGATCAATTTCATTCTCTCTTGACTCGTCATCGTGAATCATAATGAATTTTCCGGTTGCAAGAGAGCTTAACGCATTCTCAAGGTTTGACACTAATATTATTGGACACAGGATTGATTATATAGTTTACTGATTTTCGAGTAATTACGTCTTTTTTGGTAGAAGACTCCCAATGTATTTACTCAAGATATCATATTCTATGTTAACGTGGTCTCCTTTCGCTTTGGATGCGATTGTGGTCTTTAAGAGTGTATGGGGTACCATTGCGACCGAAAACTTATCTTCTCGGACTTCCACTACAGTGAGACTTATACCATCTATTGTGACAGATCCTTTGGGAACTATATGCTTCCTCATTTCAGTTTCAGCTATTTTTATCCAAATCTTTATTCCCTTCGAAGACTTTTTTACTTCGAATATTTCACCCACTACGTCTACATGACCCAGGACCAAGTGTCCTTCAAGTCTATCTTTAAGCATTAAGCTTCTTTCTACATTCACTTGATCCCCCTTTTTTACTTGACCAAAGGTGGTCCTATCGATCGTCTCCTTGACAATTTCAAAAGTGGCAGAGCCTTTTATCAAACTTGCTACAGTGAGACAAGTACCATTAATACTAACGCTATCTCCGATTTTCAATCCTCTAGCAAATGCCCCCAAAAATACTGTCATACGAGTATCTAGACCATAAGCGTTGAGCTTTGAAATCGATTTTACTATAGCAGTTCCCTTCACAATTCCTGTGAACATTACACTCTTTTCATGATCCGGCTACATATCATAAAAATATACATGGTTTGCAACCCTTGGAGTGATCTGTAGCTTGGGTCTGGTTGATTCCGAGTAAAGCACCGGAAGTTCTGATCGAAAACTGGTAATCTTAAATTTATAATGAACAGCTACTTTATCCCTAGAATCGCCTTTGCCTGCTTGTAATGCACCGCATCTATCATTTTGCCTTCGAGTTTGATTGCTCCAGCTCCTGATCCACCTTCCATTGGCTTTCTTAAGGCTTCAACAATCTTTTTAGCCCATTCGATCTGCTTGGATGTGGGCAAAAACACTTCGCGCACTGGTTTAATATGCGAGGGGTGGATCAAAGACTTTCCCGAAAAGCCTAGTTTCCTCGCTCCAGTTGCATCTGATATCAATCCTTCTATGTCTTGGACATCTTGCCAAATTGCATCAATTGATGATATTCCAGCTGCCTTAGCGTCGACGGCTATTTTAGAACGAGCATAATAATAGCTACTCATATCACCGTAATCCTCGATCTCCATGTCATGGAGGAAGTCAAAAACTCCAAAAACAACAGCTACTACCCTCTCATCCGCGCCAGAAATCGAATATGTATTAACTACGCCTTTCGCAGTTTCTATAGAGGGAATAAGAGTTATTCGTCCAGGTTCAAGCATTCTTTCTTCCTCCAGCTCCTGCAGGATTTGCGTTACTTCCGTCACCTCATGAGTATCATTGGTCTTGGGCAATACTATTCCATCGACACCCTTCTGTATTACTCCGGATAGGTCTGCCTTTACCAGCCCGGAATCTATTGAATTTATTCTGACGAAAACGGAAGATGCTGCCCTATCCCTTGCTTGCTTGCAGTTCACCCTAATTAAATTTCTGGCGCCGGCCTTTTCGTTCAATGGGACAGAATCTTCAAGATCGTAACACAAAATATCAGGATCAAGATTGAGAGATTTTTTTATGAAACGTTCATTATTCCCTGGAATGAATAGTAGTGTTCTAAAGAGCAATTCAAGCTATAAACATTTAGAACAAATTAGAGTTTTTGTGGGGTTGTAATGATCTTGCCTATTTGATCAGCATTAGCCATCATAACATGCCCTTTGACCATATCTGAAAATGGAAGTACTTCACTTATGAGCGGCTTTATTTTTCCCTTCGATGTCCAATGAATAACCTGCATCAGTTCCGCTTTGGTCCCTTGAGTTGATCCAAGCAAATTAGTCCCTTTGAAGAAAAGATATCTCAAGTCTATCGTAGAATCGTAACCTGTAGTAGCACCGGTAGCAACTAACGTCCCGCCCATCTTGAGCAAACCTACTTCCTGAGGAAAAGTCGATTTGCCTATATGCTCGAATACCACATCTACTCCTTGTTTATTTGTTATTTCTCTTACCTTCTTGTACCAATCAGACTCACGATGATTTACAACGTGATCGGCTCCTAACTCAAGACATTTCTTCATCTTCTTCTCATTCCCGGCCGTGGCTATTACGGTGCATCCGTATAGTTTCGCAATCTGGATTCCTACCATTCCAACCCCACTTGTCCCGCCCATAATCAAAACAGTTTGGCCAGGTCTAATTTTTGCGCGACCGACAAGCATATGCCACGATGTCATGCCAACCATCGAAACAGCAGCTGCATCATCAAACGATACGTTCTCTGGGATCTTAGCTACATTTACCTCTGGGAGATGTGTATATTGACAAAACCCTCCCCACAGAGGCCCCGTTTGAAAACCCCAAATGAGCCTCTCATT
>DASWDL010000246.1:0-3511 GCA_036395315.1 Nitrososphaeraceae archaeon | reverse complement strand
CCTATCCATTGTCGGTTGATCGTTTTATACTTTATGTCCAATTGTTTGACACTTCGTTATCCTGGTGGACAGGCTTCCCCGATGTGCAACAACACTTCAGTCCATCTGTTGCCCGATATAATACACTTAACCGACGAACTTTGTCTGATGGGTCGGGGTCTTCATGGAGTCCGTCCTTAGCGCTGGTCCAGACCCCGGTAATGTCAAGGAAACCCATTAATGTTAACCCCCTCCCACTGAGTCGAACCTAATAGTATGACAAATTATTGTCCGGGCGAAAAAGAATACAAATCATGGAATCAGCTAGATTAGGTTCGAATTCGGACGAGGTGAGGTATTTCAAACCAAAAACGAGTGTTGAAACGGAAATGCCCAGTAAAGTTGAGTGTGAAGTTAATGTCCTTAAAAACCGTATCTAAATAAAGTATCCTTTGCTTTTGAAGAGGAAGCAACATAATATAATATTACATGATCGCCAGAAATCATAGCTGGAGCACTGGTGCACAATTGAAATAAACAAGTCTGGGGGTTAGGGCCCTAGTCCCTCCGGTACCAGGGAACTGGATAATTGTCTATGGCTGTGTTAGTCAACGTGACCATCCCATGAAAAAATAAACCAGGTATCAAGGTGGAACTGGTACTTCAGGAATGATAGCCCTGCCCAGTACAGTATCCGTATTGAGAACGTATATACCATGCCTAAAGAAGGTATCCTCTAATTTTGGCGAGGTTGCAACATAGTAAAGGATGATGTGGTCTCCTATCGTCATGGCAGGCGCATTTAATGGAATTGGTATTGGTTATTGTGGCAGATTAAGATTGAGAAACCTCACATCCTTTTTGGAGGCAATGGTCTCACCGTTCACAAGGCTAAGAGGTTCCGCATTATTTCTTACTTTGGGGGATGCTCGGATGACTTGAATTTTACTAGCCCGATATCTATTGTTTATCCCGGTACCGAATATGGAGTTCCAGCCAGATTTGGATCAATCTTCAATCCTGACACTGGATCGACAGCTGCTGGATTCCATCGCCAATGTATATGGAAACAGTCAAAAATGCTCGGCCTGCAACCTGGCACAAATAATCCTTGATCTAATCTGATGTCGTGAATATTGTCAAGCTCTACTTTTTCCGTCCTTAACAGCGTTGAATCGATCTTCTGATATCTCTGGTGGTAAAAAGTCTGGCAAAGAGCCGCCAAACGTGGCCAAACCTCTGCCCCCGGCTCTACTGCACCGAATTCCATTCTGTAAAATGCAGATAACTTGCTAAGTGCAAACTGGAATGAAGAGGGAGATGGTTCCCTCTGTATATTATCATAGGTTTAAGCCTAAGATAGGTAGTGTCTTGTTGTGTGGTCTGTAGAACAGGTCCTGTGACCTTTCCTACAATTTCACAGTTAACTTTGGAACTTGGATTGAAAGAATGTACGTACATGTGTGTGGGTATTAGTAATCCGGACTGCCGATAAATTCCATGAAAACAGAACGCCGTGCAGAAGAATAAGCGAAAGTCTTTTTTAACAACATAGGTGATTAAGTCACAATGTCTGAACTTGAATTCTTATCAAGAAGAGATCTTATTTCGTTTTTGGGCGAGTCCAAAATAATGATTGATGATTTTCTACTAGCTGCAATAGATATTGCTTCAGAAGTGCACGGAGGAGTAAATAGAGAGGATAAAACCTCCTCTTTTTTAGAAACTCACACATGGCCAGTAACAAGAGATGTTGTGCTTCACTTTTTAAAAGATGGGAGAAATATTACAAGCGTTGAAATCGCATCGGCAGTTTTACATGACATAATGGAAGACAATGATAAAATATTAGATTGGCACCGTACCAAAGATTATGGCTTTGATGCTTATCTCAAATATAGATTCGGAAATAGAATATATAACATGTGT
The DNA here is from genome assembly GCA_036395315.1 of Nitrososphaeraceae archaeon. GTDB lineage: Archaea > Thermoproteota > Nitrososphaeria > Nitrososphaerales > Nitrososphaeraceae > TA-21. The sequence continues at coordinate 1,603 of DASWDL010000246.1, read as the reverse complement.
ATTGATTTGAAAATAAAACCTCTTGCGAACTTTCCCGGAAAAAATGATGAAGATCGTCAGCTCGCTAGATTCCATGACTATTGCAAGATTCTTTCTTCATCAGATTATGATGTAAAAGCTATAAAACTTGCTGACAGGATTAATAATATGAATTTTGTTTGCTCTCAAAATCAGTCGGGGGACGTCATTAAGAGCAAGAGTAAAAGATATCTCCGGGAAGCTGAGGATTTCTATTTAGCATACGCCTTGTTGCCTCCTCGCATGGAGAATTTTTACCAAAATCTGCGAATTTCGTATGATCGGTTGAGAGATATTCTGGCTCAGTAGTCTAATTTTTTATTGGTTGAAGAATGCAACAAGTTGAATTAGGCCCGATTACTTATGGTAATTCATAAACATTTAAAGGAAACATCTTAAACCAAAAGCCGTGACCCTGAATATGCTAAACGTCGCAGTTATTGTAAAACTTGAGCCGGATTTTTCAGAAGGCAACGTAAGCTATAATGTAGACGGTACACTGAATAGAGCTGAAACAAAGAATATTCTTGGTCCTCACAGCGCCGTCGCATGCGAGGCTGCTTTTTATGCCAAAATCACCTACGGAGCATCTATATCTATAGGGACAATGGGTCCGCCAGTTGCTGATATAGCTCTTAGGCAGGCTCAGCGGATTACAGATGCTGACGAGTTGAATTTATATAGTGATAGGATTTTTGCCGGAGCTGATACTCTCGCAACCGCGGAAGTGCTAAAGACTGGAATCAATAAAATGCTTGATGGTAATAAGACAGATATCGTCTTTTCTGGTCATAGAGCATCTGATGGCGAAACAGGTCAGACTGGTCCGCAGACCGCGTGGAAATTGGGATATCCGTTCTTGGGAAATGTAATTGAATTCCAGATAGATATGATGAGAAAGTATGTCATTGCAAAAAGATTGGTAACGTTACAAGGATTTGATGACATCATTGAAGAAGTGGAGGCGCCTCTTCCTGTTTTTATTACAGTTGATCCTTCGTATAAGTCTGTATACAGCAAGGTATCTCAGCGTCTAGCATTCATAAAGTTTAGGAAGGAAGCACAACAGCGTGCAGAGAACTACAAGCAATTCTTAAAAAGTTACAATGGGCAATCATTGAATGTGGATCCTAAGTATGTGGGGCTTCCGGGGTCTCCGACGATTGTATACAGGGTTGAAAAAATACCTAAAGCCAAAGCAAATAGAAAAACTGAGGTCATAGAAATTCAGAATCTGAGTGCTTTGAAATCAGTCGCGTTAAAATTAATTCGTCCTTAACAACTGTAGATAGAAATGGTCGAAGAAATTATTTCCGATTCCGATGAGGGAAAGTACCGAAATCTTTATGTTATAATAGAGCAAGTGGACGGGAAATTAATTCCTGTAAGTCTTGAAATGCTAGGTGAGGCAAGGAGACTAATGGATGATTACAATACAAAATACCATGAGTCAGAACTCGTTGTTGCAGTCATGTTAGGATATGGTGTAGACAATCTTTGTCAACAATTAATAACATACGGGGCGGATGTAGTTGTTTACGCTGAGGATAAGGAACTCGAGTACTCACGAAATACAATCGAGACT
>DASWDL010000245.1:0-6310 GCA_036395315.1 Nitrososphaeraceae archaeon | reverse complement strand
CCTGCGTAAAAATGGTTATATCGCAGACTATGGATTCGAAGTGAAACCTAGTAAAAAACAAATCAACGAAGGCATAGCAAGGAAGGCTGCTAGAATAATATTAATTGAACCAGAAGAGATTCGCAAACAGCTCGTAACGGTAAGGAATACTAAAGGTGAAGAAACGAAAGTAAATATTGCAAATCTTATGGAAAAAATGATCGAAATCTGTTAAAATTTGCTGATGCGTCACACTCTGATTAGAATACCTTTCTCCTTATTGAAAGTCATAGAGAAGCTATACACAGTAAGTAGCAACTGGAGTGAATTTAAAATTAATATCGATATTGTTGTTACAAATTCAATAATTTGAAAATGTCTTATTTTTACGAAAATGATTATGGCTAACAATGATTTCATGATTTGAGATTTGGTGTAAATTTATTACACGAGTCAAGAAAATACCTTGATACTGCGAGCCTCCTTACAAAGCTATTTATGGCCATAAAAAGTCGTCAACTTGTTAGATCAAGGTGCCATGAGGTTAGTTGACTGACAGACTTTACCATGATATAGTAATAATTGGGTCAGGACTTGCGGGATTACGTGCGGCCATATCATGTGCAATGACCAATGATAAATTAAGTATCGGAGTGATATCTAAAGTACAAGTCATGAGATCTCATTCGGTATCTGCCGAAGGTGGAACTGCTGCAGTCATATTTGAAGATGAAGGAGACAACCTTGAATCTCATCTATATGACACAATCCGTGGGAGTGACTTTCTAGCGGATCAAGATGTTGCCGAGCTTTTGGTACGTAGAATGCCATTTGAAATTTATCAGCTTGACGACTGGGGAATGCCCTGGTCTAGAAAGGTGGATGGTGGAATCGATCAACGTAAATTTGGCGGATATTCCTTCCCTAGAGCAACATATGCTCAAGATAAGGTGGGTTTCTATGAAATGCAGACTCTATACGATACCTGTCTAAAATATGACAATATCCATTTTTACAATGAATGGTTTTGCACCTCGATACTCAATGATGGGAACAATAACTTTGCTGGCCTGACCGTTATAGAATTGAGAACTGGCAATTTCATGTTTATCAAGTCTCTAGCAGGAATTATATGTACTGGAGGAGCAGGAAGAATCTACAGCTTCTCAACATATGCATATTCTTCCACCCCCGATGGTTTAGATATGGCCTATAGAGCGGGGCTTGCCCTGAAAGATATGGAATTTGTTCAATTTCACCCAACTGGTATAATACCGTCAGGAATTCTTATTACTGAAGGGGCTAGGGGTGAGGGAGGTTACTTGATAAACAATCGCGGTGAGAGATTTATGACCAAATATGCTCCCGAAAAACTTGAGCTGGCTCCGCGTGATGTAGTATCAAGATCTATGATGACGGAGATTCAAGAAGGTCGAGGATTTGTTCACGAAGCCGGAGTTCAGACTCTCAAGCTCGACCTTACACATATTGGAGCAGAGCGCATCAAGGAACGGCTATCAGGTATCAGAGAAATAGGCATAAAGTTTTCTGGAGTTGACATAATAAGTGAGCCAATAGAGATAAGACCCGTCTGTCACTACATGATGGGCGGAATTCATACCGACATTAATGGTGGCACAGAAATGAATGGTTTGTGGGCGGCGGGAGAGGCTGCATGTAATAGTACCCACGGAGCGAACAGACTAGGAGCCAATTCAACTTCCGAATGCTTGGTCTGGGGAGGCATAACTGGTAGGCTTGCCGCCGACTACGCTTCTACTCATTTGAGCAGGTCCACGAACATTCCAGATAATCAGGTGGTGGAGGAGGAAAAAAGAATTTTTGATGGAATATTGAGAGGCTCGGGAGATGTAAATCCATATGAAACTAGAAGGGAGTTAACGGATATGATGGATGAAAATGCCTATGTTTTTAGAAATGAAGAAGGCTTGAATAACGGGCTGAGAAAAGTGAGACAGTTGAATAAGTTATGTTGGAGGCACGTTGATGATAAGGCCCAAGAATATAATACAAATTTTGTACATGTAATGGAAATAGATTCAATATTACGGATTTCTGAAGTTATGCTTATGGGAGCAATCAATCGGAGAGAGTCTAGAGGAGCCCATTTCCGGACAGATTATCCGCAACGAGATGATATTAACTTCCTTAAACATACATTGGCATACTATAATAAGGCCGAACCTAACATCTCGTGGTATCCTGTGAAGTTCACACGCTATGCACCGGTAGAGAGAAGATATTGATGAAGTCATTAGAATTTAAGAATACCCGCGAAAACAGGGAAGGTTTGAGAGGATGGTTAGACCCCTTTAGATATGGATGGGAAAGGTTTTCATATTGGGCACAAAGGTTGACGGGAATCTTTCTTCTGATCTATTTTATAGGTCATGTTTACGAAACCAGCTCAATAGTAAGTGGTAAAGATGCTTGGAATACGATGCTAGAGTTGACTCAAACAACGTGGGGACATTTATTTCTCATATTGGTGATTGGTACTAGCACTTTTCATTCTGTCAATGGTATTAGGCTCATTTTAACCGAAGCTGGCAAGGGGTTAGGAAAACCGAGCAGACCGGATTATCCATATCATCCTTCTTCGTTGAACAGAAGACAAAGATCTGGCATATGGATCGCCTTGACATTGGCGGCAGTTGCCATGCTTTATGGAACAAATATACTATTGTCGGGGGATTGAATTGAAAGTCAGTCCACGCATAACAACTAAAGTAATTTTGAAGGAGAGTCAGATCATGAAGATCCATTATATTACTGGCGTGGGGGCTTTATTTGTCGTAGCACTCCATATACTCATGCGACTAGTAGTTCCGTACGCATCGAGTTTGGAGTATGGTTATGTAGTATCGAACTACCATAATTTCTTGTACGCCGTAGCTTTGGAATCGATTTTAGTACTCATTGCAGTTCATGGATTCAATGGACTCAGGATAATCTTGTTGGAGCTAAGGCAAAGCCCTTTGTGGGAAAACGGCGTTACTGTAGCTACGATAATTGCTATGATCGCGTTGATATTATATGGAACTAGAACTATTATTATTGCCAACGGTATTGGACTGTAAATTTGGAGAATTAAAGAAGTTTAAAATCATATGGCCGAAAAAATTCAAGACTCTGAACACAACAAGATAACGCTGAAAATATTCAGAGCCAATACTACAAAAGGTAACACCAGCTACTTTGATTCATACGAAATTCCAGTCCAACGATGGACAACTGTACTCGATGGATTATTGTACGCCAAAAGCCACCTAGATACTAGTATAGGGATAAGATATTCCTGCAGAATGGCCTCCTGTGGTTCTTGTGGAATGAAAATTAATGGTTTTCCCAGACTCGCGTGCTACACGAAAATTTCTGAATTGGAAAGTTCTGAGGTAGTTTGTGAGCCTCTTCCAAACTTCCCAATAATTAGAGACCTCGTAACCGATTTTAGTCAATTTTTTAATCATCATAAAAATGTTCATCCGTATATAATGAATAGAACCGACGAATCTGAAACATCAACTTCAACTCATACTCATTTTCAATCGCCTGAAGATGTTAACAAGTACTTACAGTTTTCCTATTGCATAAAATGTGGATTGTGTTATTCAGCATGTCCTACGGTGGCCACTGACGTTAAATTTCCTGGACCCCAAGCGCTTTCGCAGCTTTATAGATATTATTCTGATTCTAGAGACGCTGGTAGAAAAAGGTTGGACATAGTGGATAATAGGCATGGGGTATGGAGATGTCACTTTGCTGGATCCTGTAGCAAAGTTTGTCCAAAGGGTGTTGACCCTGCTCTAGGGATCCAACTATTACGGTCCTATATGCTTGGTATTTCAAAGGATTAGACTAATTGAAAAACTTGGTAGTAACAATTAAAGACATGATGTAATAATATCGAGAAGAGGCATAACCAGAATTTACAATTATTTTTCCGGGAGTTTGCTTTCATTTACTTGTTTTGTAATAGCATCTGCCATGAAGTGGTTACTAACTTTTATCTTCACGCTGTCTAATCCATGAATTTTGTAGACATTGTCTCTTACATCCTGGGCAATCTTAAAACCGAAAATCGCTGGGCAAAATGGGCTGGTAAGATGTAGATCAATATCTACACTTCCGTTGTTTATATCAACTTTGTCGATAAGCTCTAATTCTACAATCGAGACCCCAATCTCAGGATCGACAATTTTCGAGAGCTCATCAAATATCATCCTTCGAAGTTGCTGAATCTCTTGGCTCATATTTATTCGATTCTTTTTATTCCTATTTAACTATTGATTTGATATTATCCCATGTCTGCTTGATTGGCGGTTTTTCCAGCTCTCATATACGTCGACCACTCGAATAGTGTTAAATAAAGCATAGTCAGTTCATCTCGCATGTATCGGTCGAGGCCAAAAGGTGATCTTGAGCCAGAGAGTCTTAATTTTATGTCTTCTGTCAAAGTAGATAATAAAATAGCAGCTTATGATATCCTAGGTACTCAAGCTCACGCAATAATGTTACACGAGAAGGGTCTGATTGACCTTGAGGCTCTTAAACTAATTCTATATGAGCTAAGAATGTTACTGCAAAACCCAAAGGTAGTCGAAATTCTAGGATATGAAGACATACACGAGGCTTTAGAAGCACATCTAATAAAAAAACTTGGTATCGAAATTGGAGGAAGAATTCAGACAGGCCGTTCAAGGAATGATCAGGTCATTCTCGATATTAGAATGATGGCGAGAGATGAGTTGAACATTATTTGCTCAAAATTAATTACTCTGGTGGAAGGCATTTTAGTGAAGGCAGAGGAAAATTTGGATGCAGTTATGCCCTTGTATACACACCTTCAGCAAGCCCAAATTGGAAACCTCTCACATTATTTCCTGTCATATTCAGACCAATTATTTCGAGACCTGGAAAGACTCTCTATTGCATATAAAGGAATAAACAAATCACCCCTTGGTTCTGGCCCAGTAGGTGGGTCCGGCCTCCCCTTAGACAGGAACAGAACAGCCCAACTTTTAGGTTTCGAGGGATTGATTATAAATTCAATTGATGCTACTTCGTCCAGAGACTCGCTCCTCGAGGTAATGTCCGCCCTCTCCATTACGATGATTACATTGAGCAGAATGGCACAGGATTTCATTCTTTGGTCTACACAGGAATTTGGTTACCTAGAGATAGCAGATAACTTGGCATCCACATCTAGCGCTATGCCACAAAAGAAAAATCCTGATCCTCTAGAATTAATACGATCAAAGACAGCAATTATTATGGGGAATCTTTTAACTTCGCTCACAATACTTGGAAGTTTACCATCGGGATACCACAGAGATTTACAGGATTTGAAGCTAGTTTTTTTTAGTACTTTATCAATTATCTCTTCTACCCTTAGCATTAGTGATGCTATTGTAAGGACCTTGGTAATTAACAAATGTCATATGAAACAGGTTGTACATGACAGCTATGCCAATTCTATTGATATAGCTGAGCAGTTGGTCGTGAGAAAAGGCCTAGCGTTCAGAACAGCACATCGGTTTGTCGGCTCTCTAGTAAAAATAGCAGTTGACAAGAAATTGTCGGAGCTTTCTCGCGTAAGTGAAATAGATATAGAACGGATGACGGCTGCGATATCGGATGACCTTAAAGTCAAAGACGTAGTGAAAATCCTTGCGGAGATGACCCCTGATAAATTACTATTGTTACGTTCATCCACAGGATCTCCCAATCCTCTACAGCAAAAGGCAATGATCAAATCTTCAAGAATTCAACTACAAAGAAATATGAAAAAATTATTAGAAAGAAGAGAGCATTTGAAAAATGCTGATGATAATTTAAGAAATGTTACGTCATCGTACCTTAAGAAAATGCAGAAAAAATAATGTTCTAATTACATTTTCGAGTTATTTTTACTCTTCTCCGCGCCAAGTTTTGGACAAGGTTAATTTTCTTGCCGGTTTTTGTCAAAGAATTAGCATGTATACAGATCGATTCTCTAATCTTCATTCATTTAAATAGCCCGGCCCAGATTCGAACTGGGGTCAAAGGCTCCAAAGGCCTCTATGCTTGGCCACTACATTCGGCGAATTGAATATTCTCCACCGGGCTCCCGGGCCTAAAATTTCGTAAGCTTTACCATATTTATAATGTTACGTAACTATCCAAAATTTGATTTAGTTTTAGCATTGGGTCTTCCATGCTTTTTAAAATTCTGTTGGCTAGTCTTTCTTGTCTTTTCGAAATTGTTTCATGTTTCAGTATACGGTTTACGAGCTGTACAAGGTTCTCCGGGCCCCGTGCTTTTTCAACT
>DASWDL010000244.1:0-9820 GCA_036395315.1 Nitrososphaeraceae archaeon | reverse complement strand
CGTTTCATAGGTGTCTTTCCATTCCGATAGTGGCAGAGAAGGCCACGTATTAGGAGTCATTTACTCACTTCCTTCTATCGACAAGATACTACATAGCCTGTAAATGATAAGACTTCGGATTCCAGATAACGAATTTGGAATTTTGCAAGTATTGGCCCAATGGAGCCTAAAGACATTAAGAAGAGTTCCATTAACCTACGCTCATAAAAAGGTTGACTTATCATACAGTTATTTAGACGGATTCATATATCTAACATTTTCTTTAGAACCTAGAATCTGCCAGCGATGCAGTTACAGATGAAATATCAAGAAAGCTTGCAATATTAAGAATATGAAGCCGCAGGTCCTGTGTTACTGAAGGCGGGCCGTAAACTTCTCTGTAGCTTCTTTCATCCTTCCCAACACTTCATGCTTCATATTTTCGTCATTAAATTCTCGATTAGTTACTATCTCTTTGATCCGAGAATGTAAACCAATTGCATTGACCATAGTTGCTTCGTATGTTTCAATCAAAAGGTTTAGTTCGTCATTTTCTTTCCATATTGACAATTAATGTTAGTTGAGAGTCCCTCTCTTTTATCTCTGTTTTCACAATCCTATTCAAAGGGCTTTTATGCTTAATGAGATCAAGGTTCCTAGACCATATGTGTTCTTATTATTTTGCCATATAGCCCAAAACTTTTTTTCTAATTTAGAAATCGCCCCTTAGCAGATCTTGATAAGGAAAAAGCCTGGTCTATTGCCCTGGGAAGATTGGACAAATCAGAGACCTTTTTAACCCAGAATATAATCTTGGTGTCCGTACTTCTACAGCCAACCAAATGGACTTTGTATAAGACAGGTCGTTTTTTAGGTAAGTGGAAACAGCAGTCGAGTTAGGATGCGTCTTTTCCAGTTATTGATTGGGCAACCTTAGCATAGCCACTTTATCAATGGATTGCAGCCTGCTGGTGTTGGTTGTCGCCGGTCGCGTGTTCATTGCGAGATCCTGCATCAGTTACTTGTAATGTCCAAATGACTAGACCAGATTTCTGATTATAAAAAATCCCATTTTCCCTTACCAAAACCAGATTGAAGATTAGTGAAACTTTATTATCTGTTTTGGTAAATATTAACGCACGGATGTGAAAAAACATACTCAGAATAATTAGGGCAGATAAAGTCAATGGAATAATTACGATAGAGATTAGTGAGAACAATCTTAGAAATATGATTGAGTCAGTTGACAACATGGTCGTGAAGCAGCAAAGAACTCTCTTGGAAAATCTTCCTCCCGATGATCAAGTCAGACAGAAACTGGATGACTATAGCGCATTAAAAGAAGATCTTAGAAAGGTTTGGGAAACATTGACTCAATGAAATCACCTCCCTGGCTCTTCCTTCCCAACCAGACTTGCATAAGAAATGCGTGGGACAATACAATAATCCTAATCGGTAAGTAATTATTCGGATTTTATTCAAATATTACTGGTAGGTAAGTGAATGTGAAATAACTACAAAATATCAGAGGTCTTGTTCTAATTGTAGTGAGGAATTCACCCTGATTCTTCCAGAGGATACTTTTAGAGCAAGTCGCAATAGATGTGACAAGACAGACAATACGCAACATAACTTACAACTTAAGGTGCAGTGTAAAAACTGCGAAGAAATAAACATTACTTATTATTGCACCAACGGCCATAGATGATTGGGTATGTTGGGTATGTACTAATGTATCACTTGCCCCATAAGGGGTGCAATGGTAGCCGCCGAGGGATGTATCTTAATGTTCACTTGGATTATGAGCAGATCAGGCATTCCTATCTAATTGCGGCAGGATATCTCAGAGATAGTAACAAAGAAAATCATACCTCAAGTTAAGTAAAAAGGTTTAGAGAGAATCTAGGCAATTCAAATTCTAAACCGGTAATATCTATAGCATCTTAGATAAGTAGTTTTATTTCTGGCAAATTGAGAGAAATGAACAGAGAAGACATTGCGTCTTTTTGCGCAGGGAGTCGTCAGCTCCATGTCAGACTAACGCCTAAACAACGTTACGCGATGAGGAACCGACGCCTAATCAAGTTTCAACCAATATGTCCAAAGCTCTTTTTGACCCGAGTAAATAAAAGGGTCAAATGTCCTTATGGTCAACTTAAATGTGATAAAAAAGAAATTGATGGGATTCTAAATGAAATAAATTTCCATCAATAATTATACTTATTTGGTTCTTTGAAACACTTAACGACCTCGTAGCCTTTTAATCCTTGCAAATTAGCCCTGTGTTCAATACATTCGACACATTCGTCTTTTTTATCCCCATCACAAGCTTGTTTTGCTTTACTTTCACTTACTTTTTTATGATTATATGTAAATCCTTTGAGTTTTTCGCCCCTGTCGTAATGCGCACCAGCCTGGGCAGTTGTGACGCAAATCGAACTTGCTAGAAGGCTGAATGCAAAGACTGCGGCTGCAATTGTTATATTTCTTGTTGTGTTGTTTTTAATAATCATTGAGGTTCTTCGATAAAAGTCATTAATAAATCGATTCCATAAAAAAAATCATAGAAAAATCGGATAGTAACAATATACTTATCTTAATATCGAGAAATCCTCAAAAATTTGTTACTATATGTAGAGAAGAACTACAAATTCTCATGACTAATAACTTACTTTTTCTAGATATTCTTGAAGATACTCCATTTCATTAAGATATTTTGCTTCTGCGAAGTCGTTCTTTAGTAATTTCCAAACACAAGTAGCGGCCCCTTCAAATCCATTAGCTTATTACATTTAACCTGCCGCTTGAAAGCTAACCCAAATAAATGTTACAAGTTCCATTATAGAGAATTAGTTTACAATAACAATCTAATGGAGAAATCAAAACGATATCTCAGATAGTAAAACAAAGACCGGTAAAAGAGAAAGCTCTTGTTTTCTAGAAAATGCCAAAATAACAGATTTTAGCCATTAACAACGTGTTACCAAAATAATTAATTCAGTTCATAGCATTATGAAAGTAATTAAACGAGTCACTACCATAGCGTAATTTGGCTTTGATCCTAGGTTTTCTTAATTAATGCTAAGAAGAATAATAGTAAAATGACAAGTGGGATAGCAGGCAATATAAGATCAGTGGCAGGATTGTCTATGGTTTCAATAACATTTGCCTCCAGAAAATTTTCTTCTACATATTGATATAAGGCGAAAATGGCAAATAATCCAAACGCAATAGCAGCATATAGCATTTTCTTGAGTTTATTTTTCTTGTAACCAGTAATTGATAGCATTGATAGTATAATTGCCAGCACCATAGTGCTTGCTATTATTGTTATTTCAATGTCGTCGAAAATATCCATTTTATTAATATTGAAAATGATGAAGTTAATGTGTATTTTGTCTAGTCAAGGTAGTCCAAATGCGATTATAGAGCCACCGTGTTTGACTTCATTCGGCATCCCCTGAACTTTCCCAGTAGGAACAAAAAGCATGCCATTCCCAATCGATGGACCAACAGGACCTATTGGAGCTTTTGTATTATATTCCCACAATTTGCTTCCAGATTCTTTATCCAACGCCAAAATCACACCAGACTTGGTCTTATCCGTGAACGGAATATAGCCACAGAATAAGATCGAGTCTGTGACTATTGGAGAAACTCTTGGAGGGAATTCAATATCAAATTGCCACTTAATATTACCCGTAGCCAGATCCAACGCAAATATAGTACCATTACGTAGTCCCTGTTCAATGGTATGAGGAGGAGCTACTTTATGACCGCTTATTCCATCTGTAAAGAAGTTCAAGCCTCTATTTGTAGCAGGTATGTAAGCTGTATTACTGTCAACTGCATGATAGTTATAGACACCATATGCCCATATTGTGCCGCTACCATTGGGCATGGGTATTGAACTAACGTTATAGCGCTTTCCTAACTCTTTCCACCATATTTCTCTTCCACTCGATGCATCCATTGCGATTACATTTCCCATCTTGTCATGACCTATTACTAACTTTCTTAGTTGATTGTTATCGGTAGTAATTTGACTGATGGTGGTTCCCCACGAAGTATCCCAATCATGTGTATCTGGAACGCTCACATTTAGAATGGTGTCATGTGCGATGAATGGAGTAGCCCATACTATTTTACCATTAGTAACGTTTACTGCTATAACGTGGTTTGAATAAAGGTTTGGAGATAGCCTCGTACTTGCATTAAAATTTGGGGATGCACTACCAAGAGGTAAATACAAAATACCTGATTGTGGATCAAGTGATCCACCAGACCATGCCGTTGCACCTCCATTTGGTGGAGTTTTTCCAGGCGCTACCCAAGTCCCTGTAGTGGTATTGATGTTCCATATTATCTTCCCATCAGTCCGATTAAGAGCCGTAATGTTTCCTTTCACGAATCCCAAACCCGGTGGAAGACCACTGCCACCTGAGCCTGCAATTACAAAATCCTTCCACACTATCGGTGCAGAATCAATGCTATATCCTAAAAGTGGATTACCCAAAACTCCTGATTTCCAAATCATCTTGCCGTCTGTCGCATTTATAGCTACGATTTCAGAGTCCGAGGCGGTACTTGCAAATATAATACCTTTGTCAAATATTAATCCCATGGTAGGTCCATTTCCTGGACGTGTATTCCATAATAGGTTACCAGTCGGGGTATCAAACGCCACTATATTTCCTACATAGTCTTGCACGTAACCTCTGCGACCTACTATAATGGGAGGTTCTTGTATTTCAAATTCATTATAAAGAACCCACTTAACTCGTAACTTACTAACATTGTCTTTTGTTATAGTGGTCTGATTACTACTTCTAGTACCATATAGGTCGTGATTGATCTGAATCCAATTATCATCGTTTTCCTGCTCCGTGCCAGTTTCACTCTCGATCAGGTTACCTGGACCTTGTAATGGCAGCTTGGACGATTCTATCGCTTCAATAGTTACGTTAAAAAACCCTAAAGCAAATGCGATAGAAAACCCGCATAAAAATACAATAACCCCTATTATAGTAACTAAAACATCTACATAGTTGAACTCCCTTGTGATTATAGAGTCGTTCATTGAGAAAAGGAGAATAATAATTAAAATAAAAGATTTGCCTCAAGAATGTGAAGAGAATCTATACGCATCACGTTCATTATAACCAAAATCGTAGAGGCATATCTGAACTGAGCAATTGATATCTTCAATTATCATTAAGTAGGATTAGGAAATATTTCTGTCTATTGTGCAAGTAAATTTGGGGAGATGTGGTCTTATCTTAGCTAGTTACTAATTTTTTAAATCTACCATCTTTTAAGATTACACCGGAGGCGATCAAAGGTTTTTCAGCGATCGCCTTTTCGATTGCATTATTGCTTAATTGAATTGCTTGCCCAATATCCATGTTGTCTCTATATCCCTGTAGTATAACCTCAAGAGCAATTTCTGATGATTGTCCTATCGCGAATGCGGATCCTCTGAAATAAGTTCCACTCGGATCTATTTGGTAAAGTTGCACTCCCATTTGATCTCTACCAGCTATCAATATAGATGCAGCCTGAGGCCTCACTGAATAAATTGTAAACGAATGTAAATATGAGCTGATATGTCCTGCGAGAGATCCTATCTCGATGGGAGTTTCAAAGGTAACTCTATGTTTCTGTGCATGTAGTCTTATTTCATCAATGAGTTGTAGTATATCTCCAATATAGCCCGACCCGGTCGCTCCTACATTATCGTCTATGGAGAATATCTTTTCGGATGGTTCCACGAGGGGTCTTATAGGTTTTATCTGACTAGATAATATAGCAAAGTTGGATGTCTTTATTCCTATTGTTGTGGAACCTTTGTTTACCGCCTCTAAGGCGCTGTCTACGAATACTAATCTTCCCCCAGGTCCATAGTATGAAGGATACCGATTATTACCTGATATACCAATGTTTGTAAAGCTATTTTCTGACAACTATTCTATCACCCCGTCTTCACCGTTAATGTAGTAAGATTTGGAATCATAAGTACATCTATTCCGTTACCCGAGCCAGGATCTCGTTCCATAGCTGCAGCTACAGCCTTAGTAGCGATATCTTTAGCTTGTTCATTTGTAATATCTTTATGATACGCACTTTCAAGTACTCCATAAGCTATTGGTGAACCAGATCCAGAGGATGTAAATTCTTCATTTGTTATTGCTCCACTCATATCTGCCGAAAAAATATGTCCTCCATCATCATCCACACCAGCTACCACTAATTCTACAAAATATGGCTGGTAACTCTTAAGACCCGAGTAAGCTAAGTTTGCAATTAGCCTTGCAGATTCTTTAACAGTTAATGGAAATCCGCGACGTAACTCCATAAGTTTCCGTTCGGCCTTTGCAACACGGATCAAGTACTCTGCATCTGATAACTGCCCGGCTATCGCTATTGCAAGAGTATCGTCCACTTTTGCTATTTTTTGTGTTATTTTAGATCCGATGAAGAATCCTTTGCTCGCTCTCCTGTCGGAGCCTAATACTACACCTTCTTTTGTTTTAATACCAACTATTGTCGTCATTAGTTTTCATCACTATTTACGAAGTAACACAATAAATTGACTACGTTTTAAGAAGTCTGTCACATACTTTAGTCAATACAGATTACTGACATATCCTTCTATCCTTTACTAATTCATCTGTTCAGTTATGCCCAACTTATTTCCAGTTAAAGCATTTATCTTGAAACCTTCTAATCTCCCTTGAACTATCTTTGTAATCTCTTTAACTATTCTAGTGGCACCAAACATTGCTTGGAGCTTAAATTCCTCTGAATCAGCATTAGTATCTATGATGCAATAATTTCCTATTAAACTTACGATTAGCTCGAATGGACCTGTTTCATTTAGCCATTTAAGCATATATCCATTGTCTATTCTCTTCGAGCCTATAAACCGATTCTTATCAAACCACTTCCCCCTAAGACCTTCCAGAATTTTTTCTATGTCGACTCGCACTGGAATGCGCGCATGAAGAAGCTGGAAGACCTTTTCATCACTCTTAAATGCGGAATATAGGCGCTTAGCGTTTGCATTAAACAGCTGAATTGTATCCGCATTCTTTTTTAATCTATACCCTGCCAAGGATTTCTCAACAAAACCCAAATCTTCAAGCCTGGTGAGAGCTCTAGTCAAACTTTGCTGATGAACATTCAATTTTCTCTTTATACCAGTGAATGAATACTGAGAAGTTTCATCTAGACTTAGCAAAGAAAGAATTTTCTTATCATTAGTATGAAGTTCCTCAGTTGAAACAGAAGACCCGACAAAGTTAGGATGTTTTGGAATCAGGATTTGTACGATTTTTTCGCCATCACTATCTGTATTTTTAAGAAAATTCGATTCATCGTTTTCTAGCTTGTGCCCGCTTACATCAGTACTGTTTACACTAATTACACATTCATCTTGTTCTTTCGTAGAACTTGGTACTTCTGTTTTGATTATTTCTCTCTCCTTTATATTTGAGTCATATAGCCAAATATAAATTAAAAAGTAAGTCAAATCTAATTCAGTATTAGAATTCTTACCAAGTAATTTTTTCATTGAGAATATTCTTTGTGTGACCTAATTGCATAACTGAAGTCACAGTCGGTAGAATCAAAAACGAGACTTCATCTAAATTGTCGGAAGCTATTCTACTTCTAACAGATAGTAAAGCACACCAATCTGGGGATCTAGACACCGTTAAAACTAAAAATATAATCCATTGTAAAAATAACAGTTATTTACGGTGGTTGGTTTGAGGCGAGAGGTTTAATTGAATAATTAGAAATTTTTCACTGCTATTCATCATAACAGTAAGTGTAATCTGAATTCCGAAGACTCATGGGTGCTAGATCATAAAGTATTTCACTTAGTTCTTAGGCACAAATTATTAGAATTGTGTTGGGGACAGGAATTGCAGGGCGTTTCCTTTGTTGCATTATAGCACTTCAAATAAGAACTTTTTAATTAATTGAATGCATCATAATCATTATTCGATTGATAAAGAAATAAAAACTTCTAGAGAAGGAAAGTAAAGAACTGATTTAGATGGGAATGCAGAGAAAGTCTACTATACCCCGCTTTGAAGATGACCTAATTCGTTTTTTAGTGATCTACAAGTCGTAATAGTAATAACTAAGACTTTACAGATAGAGTACATATGGTCACACTGCTCTGGCGTGAACCTTGGTTAAAACCCTTATCAAGTGATGATATTGAAAGTGATACTTGTAAATTCTGTGATGGTGCACTCAATGATCGAGATATTGTAACATCATGCGAATTTTGTGAAATTGGAATAATGCACAATCAATGTGCTACAGATCATGGCTCCAAAATACATAATAAAGACATCGAGAAGAAAATTGAATTTCATAAAGACAGAAGATTGCATGATTATCAGTAATAATTTAGATTTCGTCAGGACAGAGGGCGATTTGTCTAAATCCGAAATTATGTTCTCTTGATGGTCATACTTCCTCTTAAATTATTATTTTCCAACACAATGAAGGTCAAAAACTATAGTTCACAATTCGCTGCCTCAGAATCTGAGCCACCCCTGTTTCTTAAACCAGTAAATCATAATTGCTGCAGGAAGTAAGGCAGCCATTACCAGCATTATGAATGAAGTATATTGTCCTAGAAATGTAGCTGACCCAGTTTCTATACCCCCCGGCAAATTCACATTCATTCCATAATAGGCAGCAATAACGGATGCAGGGATTGACAAGGTAAATAATATTGTCAAGATAGCAAGAATTTTATTTGATTTTTCCGTGCTAAGCATAAAATCAGTATCTTTGAATATCTCTATGGTTTCTTTGGATTCGTCTAGCGCCTCTATGACCTTATCAATATGATCTCTAACATCATCAAAATAAGGGGTAAGATCTTCTTCTGAGAATCTTTGTATTTCCCTACTGATTTCTAATATGGTACGCTTTAGAGGATATACTATTCTTTTCAGGGTTGTTATTTCTCTCCGCAGCATTGATATTTCTGTTGCTACTGCGGTCTTTTCATCAAAGACAAGGTCTTCTATATCATCTAGATTACCCTCTACCTTCATTAAAATGTGAAGTAGATCATCTACCAGCAAATCTATGATGCTATGAAGAAGATACCCCGGAGAATTTCCCATAAATGATTCCCTCTGTTTTGGATCGGTCTTACATATTTGGAACATTTCTATTAAAGCCTGTAATTCTCCCTGTTGAACAGTAACTAAATAATTGGAACCAGTAAATATTGATAGCTGAGCGGACCGCGGAATGCTTTGTTCTTTGTCAATTGTAGGAAAATGAAGTATTATAAATAAATGGTCCTCGTAACGATCAACTTTCGGAATTTGAATTTTTGAAAGGCAGTCTTCAATACTAAGCTCATGGAAGGAATAATAGGGTTCAAGCATCTTCAGTTTTTGACGTGTTGGTTTCTGTATGTCTATCCAGGTTAAGCTCTTATTGGTTATCCGTTCTTGGCCATCATTTGTCTTACCTATTTTCTCCATCCCGTATCAAGCTCTAATTTACGTTACACATGGATACCAACAGACTTGCTTTATATTAATATTGTTAGAGTCTAATCAGGATTACTTCATAATGCGTAACGTTCAAGTCGGCAGCTAGAAGTTTACCTCACTAAGAAATGACTGTACTATATTGGTAAAAGAAAAAAAATACTACTTGATTCAGGAAACTTTTCGAAACTTCCGTCTTCGTTTTGGAACTGTTGGCAGAATGAAAGTTTAGAATTTTACTGACAAAATTGAGATACCTCATCGGATAGGTACCTTACCTTCTTCAGGACAAATTCCTTAAAATAATA
>DASWDL010000243.1:0-4708 GCA_036395315.1 Nitrososphaeraceae archaeon | reverse complement strand
TTAGAACTCTTATAATTCGAGTAATTCAAATTAGATTATTCTCCTCTTACATAGGGCCTAACATTCCAAAAATAATATGACGACTTTACGTTAGAGCTAATGTGTTATTGTAATATCTTCTAACGTATGACCTAGGATCTGTTATATTTTTGGTTTGTGCATCTTTACAAAGCTTAAGTGATCTTTTTCCTTCATATCTCTGTTCTCATAGAAGGTAGCAGTTAAGTTTGTCCCGTTGTTTATCAAGTTTACATTAAGAAATCCATGACGTAGGAATTGTGTTACAACATAGGGAGCTTGCTTCGTAAGATTATAAAGATCCTCGCCAGCGGTTCCAACTGTAAAAAATATCTGTCCTTTCGGATTATTGTCATAGTCTCTAGTATGCCTGTCAGTTACAATAGGACTGAATGGCATACTTTGATTGTATGATAGCGGATATGTTCTCTGATAGTTATGATTGTGACCCTGTAATACAATATCTACACCATATTTCTCAAACAAGGGATGGTAAATATCTTGCAATTTATCCAAGCCCGGATGAGTGGTATTAGAGGAATACAAAGGCCTAAATGTGTCTACAATTATCCAATCAATTTCTGTATCTCTGTGAGCTTTCTTAAGATCGCTTTTCACAAATTTATATTGGTCCGAGCCATTCAAATAAGGAACTACTTCGTTCTTGGCTGTGGCCATCACCAAAAAATGAACGTTCTGATAATCAAATGAGTAATAAGGTTTGGATAGATTAAAGTGTTTCATGTAGTCATTATACTTGGTAAGGTTACTGTCTATGTCGTGTTCACCAAATGCGATCTTGAGTTTATTATTTACCTCCAAAGGAGCTACAGTGTTGAACCAACAAGTTGCATTCTTTTGGTATGAGAGGTCACCCGTCAAAATGACGAGTTCGGGGTTTT
Source organism: Nitrososphaeraceae archaeon (assembly GCA_036395315.1). Lineage (GTDB taxonomy): Archaea > Thermoproteota > Nitrososphaeria > Nitrososphaerales > Nitrososphaeraceae > TA-21. Next base: position 3,788 of record DASWDL010000243.1, on the reverse strand, counting down.
TTGATTTAATATTGCTGACCGTCTTTTTAGCTTCGTCACCACATCCAAAATCCCCTGTAACAGCGAAATTGAAATTTTGAATGTAAGAGGCTCCATTATTGTCCGTAAGCTGAACGGAAGATGTTACTCCTTGAGTTGGGTTGACTGGAAAGTATGGAAATACTAACGAGGTTATTATGAATATAATACTGAACAAGTGTGTCGAACACCGTAATTGCAATTCCCAATAAACCCCTTTATCTTCTTATATGACTGTTTCTCAAAACGCATTTAGAATTTGTAACTCGTCAAGAGTGGTGACCCCACTAACAGTTATTCAGTATAGCTCCAATCGGTTACCCTGTGACGATGAATTCTTGTGCTGGTGCATTTTCACATATGATTGTACGACGAGATTAAATTTAGGGGCTTTAAGTTGAATAAAGCGACTGGCAGATTATCACACAATCATACCAGGCGCTTACGGAGTACAACTTTATAGTATCCCACATGATTTAAAAAACTTAGCATAGAAGCCTTGCTCAAGCAAAAAAGTAGTTACATTCTTTTTATGAGCTATTATAATAGAGTTAGAGGTGCACGAAGTAATCACATATTCTGTATGAATCATATTTTCGCAAGAATGTGAGAACCCCTCATTTACCTTCTATGTCGTTATGAAAAGACTTATGTACTATTTGATGGAGAGGTAGACTTAATGTTTGGGGCAAGACATTTGACACTAATTATTATAGGAGCTGCAGTGACTTCACTCCTGCTTTTAGGAGTAACTAGTACCTTTCATGTATTTGGGCAGAAGGAAAAGTATAAAGCAAAATTATCAGGTAAAAATGAGGTTCCACGGGTTAATACCCCTGCTAAAGGCTCAGTGAGCTTGAAATCTAAAAAAGATATGATGACGTGGAAACTTAATGTTACTGGAATAAGTAATGCAACAACAGCTCAAATTTACTTTGGAAACAAGAGTGAAAATGGTAAACCGATAATTGATCTAATGAAATCAAGCAACCGTTCTCAAACACCGGTTGGGATGCTAATGAATGGAAACTTCTCGTCTTCTGACCTACAAGGTCCTATGCAAGGAAAGACGTTAGAAGATGTAAAATCTGCCATGGCTGAAGGACATACGTATGTTAATATCGTTACTAACAATCATCCAAGCGGTGAGATCAGAGGACAGATAAAGATCTCCGGTGCGGCTGCAAATCAGACCAAAATCGTTGCAAATGCGTCAAACTCAAGCAATACGACTCAAATGGACAACATAACAATTGAGTCATAATGACAATTAGAAGATAAAACTAGTGAGCGCATCACAAAGAGGGAAATATTTTAAATAAATTAGCTGACAGTTTATATCTGTATCACTGAAATCTACAATAGGTGGAATCTGATAACACACCATCACAAACGAGGGATTTTTTGGCCCAGGATAACATGATTTCCACATTGACATTTCTATTAATACTTGAACTAGTAGGCACTAATTCTGTATCAGTATATGCTGGTGTTCTTAGAGGAACACAAGGCAATGACAATTTATCTGGAAGTCCAAAAGACGATAACATGGAAGGACTTCGGGGTAATGACAATATCAATGGACTACTGGGAAATGATATAATTGAAGGGAATCAAGGAAAGGATATCTTGAGCGGAGGACAGGGAAATGATTATCTGTCTGGCGGTCAGGATGACGATATCCTAAACGGTGAAGAAGGAAATGATGAACTAAACGGTGAAGAAGGCCGTGATCGCTTGTCAGGTGGTCTTGGAAATGATATTCTGTATGGAGGCCTATCAAACGATATTTTGGACGGCGGCGAAGGAAACGATCGGATTTACGGAGGCCCTGGCAATGACACCTTGACGGGAGGAGCAGGAGGAGATTATTTTGATTGTGGGCAGGGTATAGACACTGTAAAAGATTACAACCCATCGGAAGGCGACTCGTATTTAAATTGTGAAATCTTGACTCATTAATTCCTATTTGATTGATTCTCAAGGAGAGTAATAGAGCCTTAAAACTGCAATAATAATAACGACGAGCAATCTAACTGGAAATAGCTCTTTCTACTATTTTGAAATATTTAGTTGTTTGAATATGTCCATCTCCAGTTACCTTAATCAAGTTGAAATTAGGAGCGGGATGAGAAATATAATTCCAATTCCAAAATGCCATTCCCCATACACCTATCTTCTTAAATTCCCCAACTAACTTATCTGCCTTCATTTGATTAAGATTTGATTTTACTGCATCAATGTGGAATATCATATTTCCATTTTCGTTTAATTTTTCCTCTCTTGAGACCTCGTTCCATTCGCCTACATACATTGGGACACCCGCAATTCTCCCAGCTTCAGTTAGTATGTTTAGTTTATCTCCATGATATGTATTAGGAACAGGCATTCCATAAACTGAGATTTTGAATACTACATTCTTTTTGTTGGTTGGTGCCATTTTTGCCAGATTTTGTGCCGTAAGGTCAACAGAATTGGGTTTGAAACTTATTGGGACGTTCATGCTGTAAACTATGGTCTTATCTGTAATCTTCCTTATTTGGTTGGTCATAAAAGAATTATACTTTCCTATCTTCAGCCATTCATCGGAACTATGAATTTGAGGCTCGTTAAGTATTTCATAGCCAAGCGTACTTTTGCGGTTATCCACTAGCTTTATGACTTTTTTAAGAAAGTTTGAATATAAACTCCAACCATTCTTACCATCAGTATTTGTAATATTCTTGTTCCACCATTTGGTCCACCAAATTTTCGCTGCCTGGTCTGCAGTTGTTCCACCACCACCGAATGGAGTAGCGGAATCCCCATAGAATAATTCAGGAGGGAACCCGGTCCCATTTTTAGGATCTAGCCAGCTCGATGTATGAAACTGATGACTATCATAAACAACTTTTAGTCCCCACTTGTCAGCTAGTCCTGCAACCTTTTTTATTTCCTTAACAAATTATGACGGGTTCTTTTCGTATGCTTCCCAGTAGAAAACATAACGAATATGATTCATACTACCATGGGATATTAACTTAAAACTGTCGTCATAGTAGTGATCTGGAAATGCCGTCGCATATCTAAGGCCTTGTAAACTAGTATAGTATCCTCTCACATTGACGCCGACGTACTGAATTGGATCTTGGCCCGTTTTTTGTGCATTAGCGGGCTCTGTTCGAAGAGTTGATAATGAGACTATGTAAATAAGGAATAATCCAATCAAGCAAAGAGCGAAGTATTTTGCTTTCAAAGAAATGTTAATAAATATCTTAATAATATAAGTCAAGATGATGCATGGTGAATAATTCGTATATTTGACTAACATACATGTTTATTATGACTTCATGCTTAGTTCCTTTCTTATAGAACTATAAAATTTTCGGTACGGATTTTGTTAATTCCATGTAAAAAACAAAACATTAAATTTACAAAATTGACTTCGAATATGTATGAATGACAAAGCATGGTATATTTCCTGTGTGTTTCTATTCTTCTCAATTTTGATCCCTACTTCGGTGTTCCTATTCCATGGTGATAGTTCAAGGCATCGAATGAACGTTATTACAACGGAACCTGAATATAGAGATCACATTTTTTCAATGCAAACCCTTGACCCTAACAAGAAAGATAGCTGCATGGACGGTCTCCTAGATAACCTTCAATCAGGAAATCTTGATCCGCAGCAGGTTCAAGACGATTTAGATAAATGCCTTGGTTTAGGCCTTAACGATACTGGAGGGAATAATGGCGAGAATAACACTCCTGTGGTGCCACAGCCTCCTAGT
>DASWDL010000242.1:0-2315 GCA_036395315.1 Nitrososphaeraceae archaeon | reverse complement strand
AAAGAACGAATCAGCTTCTACCAATACTGATATCACACCTATAACTCTGAAGGCAGGTGAGTCTTTTCCTGTTAATGTAGCATTAACTCTAGACAAGAACATATCTTCTCTAGTATTGGCAAATGATACTGAACTTTCTGTTGTCGGGATGACTGATTCTGGACTTCAAGGAGTCGGATACACATCAAAACCCCAGAGCGTTAATTTGATGGAAGTTCCGGAGAGAGATGTAGGGATAGACCTTAAAGTAGAAACAGAGAAGGCTATAGCCGGAAACTACACCATTATGATACGGGCATCATTATTAGAGAATGACGGTCTTGTCCTATCATTATTATATCCACAACTGGTAAAGTTAGATGTTCCTACTAAGCCGTCTGATGTCAATAAAATACAAAATTTTCAACAATTTTCATCAAAAAATGTTGAGTCTTCTAACTCGTCGGCAATGTTTAGAGACTTTCTTAGGATTGGTGCTATTGCTGTAGTAACTATCCTAGTAGGATACCTCCTATACCGTAATATTGGACGCAGAATAAAATTCAAAAAGAGTTAAGGGACCAACAATAAAGCGTTATTTCCTATTAATATTTATTTTACATTTGTAAACTACTATGCTTTAATATCTCTTACTATGTGAAAAGCTAAATTGGTCAATAAAAAAGGAGATAATCGGAGTTATTTCTCTGTTGGACGAGGAAGAAGAAAGAAAAATCTTATGATAATTATTCCCATAGTAGCAGCTGTAGTTATTACATTTGTTGTTCTTAGTTCTATGTCTGGTCCTCTTACTAATAAAATGGTTTTACATAATCATGTTAATCTCAATGTTACTTACAATGGTCAAGCTATAACGGTTCCAGAGCATATAGGCATGGTACAAATAGGCAAAGCCGAAGACCCACTGCTATATGGAGACCATTCTCTGGACAAATATGGAATGGTAGGAATGTCACCACTGCATACACATGATGGTAGCGGAAGTATCCATGTAGAAGCCAACACGAGGAGAGACTTTACATTAGGAGAATTTTTTAGACATATGGAAAGGCTTAGATATTAACGGTAAAACAGTTCAAGCTTCTTTAAACGGGAATTCTGTTTCTGATTATAGAAACACAATCCTAAATGATGGGGATTCAATTAGTCTGAATATTTCATAAATAAATGCGCTGAACCTATATTTTTGCAATATTTCTTAAGCACGAGCTTGAGTTATTGATTTAGAGACGCATTCCTCTTTTCTAACGCCTCTATTCTACCACCATATTTTTTCTTATATTCTGATTTACAAGAGCTACAACAGAAGAATCGCTCGTAATTTGCAAATTTTAGCACATGAGGATTACCGGCTACAGAACCTTGGCAGAAGTCACAATTCAGCATTATTTTTGTCCCTTTCTTTATTTTCTTTTGAAATTGTTTTTGGTTATCAGCTTGCATTTCTGATATAGAAATATTCTTTTCAATTTTTTGCAAGTCAACGATTGGTGTCACTGACTTAATGAACCCTACATTCACCAGCCTTTCAAATCTTGCCTTGACAGTGGGAGTTGTAATTGCAGTTTCGCGCGAAATCTGACGAAAAGACTTGCGCCCATCCTTGAATAGTGACTTCAATATAGAAACGTCATATTCATCCAATTTAATAGGCAACATGATAAAAGGAGCTTCACAATTATATTAACTTTACATTTGTAAAGTCCTATTGTTATATTTGTGGTAGTATACTAATATGATATGGCAAAAGACCCTGTATGCGGTATGTTTGTGGAAGAAAAAACTGACTCGATAAGATATACGATGAATGGCAAGGAGTATTTCTTTTGCAGTACACAATGTCTAAACGAATTTAGAGAACCAGAAAAGGAACTGAAAAAATTAAAAATCCAGGTAGCAATAAGTATTGCTCTAACAATTCCTATTGTGTTTCTGAGCCTGCCTCACATGCTGCCAGTTCAATTCGGTCATTTCCTTCCTATGGATTTTATGCATAACTCAAGTTACATTATGCTTGTATTAGCTACGCCATTACAATTTTGGGTTGGTTGGAGATTCTATAAAGGATTTTGGGATGGCATTAGAGCAAGAGCTTCAAATATGGATACACTTATAGCAATCGGAACTTCGGCTGCTTATTTGTACAGCGCAGCAGTAACAATTGCTCCAGACCTCTTTCCTTTTAAGTCAGTATATTTTGAAACGGCTGCCGTAATTATTACTTTGATACTAATAGGAAGATTACTTGAAACAAGAACAAAAGAGAAGGCTTCTGATGCCGTAAGAAAATTACTTGACTTGCAACCGCGTACAGC
>DASWDL010000241.1:0-6179 GCA_036395315.1 Nitrososphaeraceae archaeon | reverse complement strand
TAAATACGAAAAGCGTACTTATCTGAGGCATGCATACTCAGTGCCGCTAATATGCGCATAGAGCTATGTACCCATTAATATATATTTTGAGATATTCTGCGAGGTTCGCTACTTGGATTTGGATTTTAGAACGGCAAGTATGGAATAACAATGCCCACCAATACTATTAAAAACATCACCCATGAAAGTGCAGTCGAAATATTCTTGAGCCGATCTTTGTTGAATCTCGATCGACTTTCTATGAGTCCTCCATAAAGTTGACCGCCATCAAGTGGCCCTATGGGCAGGGCGTTAAATATTCCTAAGTTGAAATTAATAAACCAAAGCCAATATAGCATATTTGCAATTACTGGGTAGGAAGACCCAAAGACTGGAGAATAGTAATTTGCAGACATTTGATCTGAATAGGGAGTAAATCCCTTCACCACGGTAGGTGGTGGAAGCATCGGTATTATTCCTCCTGTAAATGACTTCTTGTACAATTCTAAGGCTTGTACAGGGAGAGGCCCTAGCTGAACACCAAGAATGGGCCTAGTAGGGTCAGCACTGCTCGGGATGATTAGTTGCCTAGTAAATTTTTTCCCCTCATGATCTTGCCAGCTGATGGGTATGCTTTTGCCTATGTTGTTTGCAAGTACCGTCCTTAATTCATCTGGAGAATTTAACTCTCTTCCTCCAGCAGAGACTAAAACGGAATTAGGTGACAACCCTACTCGTTCTGCCAAGGAGTTCTGAGTCACCTCTGAAATTATGATGCCTTGATGAAGATTACTCACCTGTGGGACTGGGACAAGACTAGAGACAACTACGTAAAGTAGTATGAATGATGCCGCGGCAAGTATCATATTATTTAACGGGCCAGCTGTAAGAACAGCACTTCGTTCTTTCATCGATGCTTTAGCCAATTCTTCCCTTTCAATATTTACAAACGCTCCCACAGGTATTCCCAATAACAACACTATTCCTGTAGACTCTACTTTCAGATTGTGGACCCTTGCAACAATCCCGTGTCCTGCCTCATGTATGAAAACACTAATTATTAAAGCCGCAAGCGTATATCCAATAGGAAGGATTGGATTTATTCCGGGTATTAACAAATTGGCCTGCGGACCAAAACCACGAGCTGTCTCTCTAAAGGCAACACTTGATGCTACTGCTGCTATACTGCTAACAATAAGTATTAACGCAATAGCAGTTATGACAGGCATAAGATAGACGTTAAACTTTGCATAAATTTTTGCTGCTCTAGTCCTTGCAACATGATCGAAAAACTTCAATCCAAATGGGGTATGTATCAGTATTAAAGGGAATGGTCGGAATAAATCAATATGTATCTTATTTTTATTTTGATGTTCCAGATTACAATGGTGGCTCTATTAGATATTTAAATGAATTTATTTCTATCCTATTTGGTAATCTCGTCACTAAATTTGTAATTGTTATTGTTTAGTGCAAATTTGTCTATTGCAAATGGTTACATTAGAACGATCTTCGAAAATTTGTAAGAAACGAGTTGTCTCGTTTGGGTTAATATTAATATCGTTAACTATGTCTTCTCCAGTAATCTACTACGCTAAGACCAATTGGACAGCCCTCAAGTTCCTGACGCCTTATCAGTTCGGCTAATAACCTATTTTTCTGCCGGATATGGTAATCATTATTGATATGGGATTCGATCGTACTAATATCAAATGACTTTATACATATGTTACAGTATACTGTTTCCATGGACAACGTTACGCCAGCATTCTATTTATTATGTTATATGAGTGAATATAGACCTTCCCTTAACTTAAATTATTAATTTTAATACGATGAAGATCACTATATCATACAAGTATTATAAAGAAGTCCAGTATTTTTTGTCAGAATATACAAAATTAAATTCTAGCGTGAGCATAATAGTAGGTCAAGATAATATGGTGAACACATGATGTATGAATTTATCAATAATTCATTCCTGTTACTGATTATTGGTGTGGGCGCTGGTATATTAGGATCATTAATAGGAATTGGAGGTGGTATTATTATATCCCCGGCATTAGCATTCTTGGGCCTCGCACCAGCTCAAGTAGCCAGTACGAGCCTTATTGCGGTATCATCTACAAGCAGCTCTTCAGTTATTGCTTATGCAAGATTACGAAAAATTAAGTACTCTATCGGACTAAAAATGGCTTTATTTTCTAGCCCTGGAGCGATCTTGGGTGCTTTTCTATCCATAAATATCTCACCCGTACAATTTAGGCTACTCTTTGCAGTTCTACTCCTTGCAACTGGGCTTTATCTTCTCTTTAGGAACTCCGTACTAAGCGGACAGAAATTTAATACGAATTCTATATTATTCAAAATAATGTTTTATTTTGGTTCAATTACCGCAGGTATTATCTCAAGCTTGTTCGGAATTGGTGGTGGCGTACTTTTTGTTCCTTTATTAGTATTGATCTTTGGAATGAATATGTCTTCAGCCGTACCAACGTCACAATTAGCACTATTGTCAACATCCCTAGTAGGCACCATTACTCATGTTATTCTTGGAAACCCAGAGTATGTGTATGCATTGTTCCTTTGCATCGGATCATTTGCAGGAGCCCAAATAGGTGCGAAACTATCTGGCAGATTTAGGGGCTCAACCTTAGAAAAAATATTTGCGTTCGTGTTAATGGCTGTAGCAGTTCGGTTCCTTTTGGATTTGTACTTGAATAAATAGAGATTAAATAATTATTACCTCACAAACAATCATAAACGTGAAGATAAATCTCCGGTAAGACTCTTGCATTTTTTTAAAGTATTCTTACGTCCCTTGCATATCAGGAGATTACCATTATGACTGATATATGAAATTCACAAGTTCGTAAATTTACTATGTGAATTTTACTCACGGTAATATTACCCGGTCACTCATCCAAAATTCAATACGCATTAGGTTACGTTAATGTAATAAGAATATTAATCAGATAATATTACTCACATTAGAGCAGACGAGTTGTTGATTGAAATACCGAATCGGATGGCTTATGTCAACAATTATGCCATAAGGTATCTCGACTTTGGTGTGATTAAACCTGTTAAATCAGAGGCCACTGAAGTACTATTACTATTGCACGGGATAGGAGCTTCAGCGGAAAGGTGGCTCCGCGTTGTGCCTTTACTAAATCGATATTTTAGGATAATAATTCCTGACATTGTCGGTTTTGGTTATAGTGACAAGCCAACTGTAGAATATACTATGAATTTCTTTGTTGAATTCATAAGGGACTTCTTGAAATCAATAAGAATCCAAAGAACCCATGTAATAGGATCATCATTTGGTGGTTTACTTGCTGCTGAATTCGCCATGAAATTTACGAGTATTGTAAAAAAGATGATACTTGTATCACCCGCAGGTACAATGAAAACGTCCACTAAAACTCTGGATGAGTACATTCTCGCTGCATTGTATCCGACGATGGAAAATGCAAGACGTGCATTCTCAGACATGGCATATGATTCAAAAGTAGTAACAGATGACATCGTAAAAGATTTTGTAAATAGGATGAAACTCCCAAACTCAAAATATGCCTTCATGTCTACTTTATTGGGAATACGTAACACCCAGGACTTGGACACTAAATTAACTAAAATAAGATCTCCGACGTTATTAATTTGGGGAAGAGACGACAAAATGATTCCGTCCGAACACGTTGTGGACTATTTGAGAATCCAGAACTCCAGGCTAATCGTGATCCCTAATTCAGGTCATACACCATACACTGAGACGCCTTCTTTATTTGCCAAAGTAGCATTGGATTTTTTAAATGCGAGTCAATAGCATTAAATAAATGCATATAGTTAAAGTTACATGGGCAGTAACCCCGATGTTGAAGATACTGTTTCGTCATATAAGAAGGCTGTAGAGAAGGGAAGCGAAGCTCAACGTGAATTTGTCAAGCAATTTTCAAACCTGCAACAAGATGCAATGCAAAATTTCTTCTCCATGTTACAAGGACTCACATTTTATAATGCCATGTTTAAAACTACGGTTCAGAGTGGTGGAAGAATATCAATCCCCGAGGCTGAAAGACAAGCCTTGAAAATTAATGAGGGGGATCTGGTTCAAGTCATCATAATACCTATAGAAAGAAGGCGTAAGGAGAGCGACAAATGATGATCAGTAGTATAATTTTTAATATATGGTTCTGCCAAAATTAAAGGCAGTTGAAATTTATTGTGTAAATAAACCCAAATTAATGACGCCTCTCAGTTACTGGGAACGACTTCTGAGCCACTGACCTACTTTGGGCAAGACATTATTTTGAGAGTAGCTGCTTGCTATCAGGCCTACATGACCAGTATGGAACCTCATCAAGCGTTTGTCATCGCTGGAAACAACTTCGTTAAGTGGAACACTACATTCTGGCGATACCAGATGATCCTCTTCCGCAACGATATTGAGTAAGGGAACATTTATTTTCGACAAGTTTACGACGGTTCTCCCAAGTCTCATTTCATTATTGAATAACATGTTTCTCTGATAAATATCTTTTATCCATTGCCTAATTGTCTCTCCAGCAATTGCCGGTGTATCATATAGCCATTTCTCTATCCGCATGAAGTTCTGAACAAAAGAATCGTTATCTATATTCTCGACAAGATTGAAATATTTATTTACTCCCTGCTTGAATGGTTTGAGCGCGGAATAACATTCGTAAAGCTTCTCAGGAGGCAAATTTCCGATGGAGTCTACTAATTTATCAATATCCATATATCTAGCAATATTAGCTATTACGGTAGTATCCTTCCTAGTGTCCAACACAGGTGCTATCGTTACCAAGTTTTTTACTTTTTCCTGGTGCAAGGCAGCGTACATTACAGACATTGAAGAACCCATACAGTAGCCATGTAGAGTTATCTTATCTACTAAATTCCGATTTCTAACTATATCAACGATCTCGTCTATGTAATAGTTCACATAATCATCAAAAGAGACATATTTGTCAGCGTTCATAGGGGACTTCCAATCAATAAGATAGATATCAAAACCCTGCGACAAGAGGTTACGAATCCAGCTCTTGTTTGGTTGTAAATCAAGGATATACGATTTATTTATAAGCGCATAAACAACCAACAAAGGTGTTCGCGCAGTTTTACCTACAAGCGGCTTGTAGTGCAGAAGTTTGAATAATCTTTTTTCATACAAGATTTCGCTGGCGGTGGTTCCTACAGCGATATCGTTGGGTTCGAATAAAATTTCTCTAGTTTTGCTTATCTTCCGGATCATATCATCTTGACTAGAAGCAATCTCAGTAACTGAGCTTCCATTCATTAAAGTTCCAGGCTCTCGTGAGCCCGTCTCTCTAGGCAGAATTGTTCGCTCTTCCATACGCCATGGCACTTTCAAATTCTCTTCGAATGTCTCGAATATTTCTCTTTAATTCTGTAATGTCCTTTAATACTATATCCAAGTCTGACCTGGTGGGCAAGTTTAGCATCTCCAGATTTTTTTCAAAAATTCTATGTATACTATCCATCAAATCTATTTGAGTACTTGACACTTCATTGTAGACCTTCGCAAAGTCCTTTGAAGTAAATAGTGAAGTAAAGGCATCTTCAAATGCATCAATTAATGTCATTCTCAGCTGTTCTTGATCCCATTGTCCTGATGAAGATGGTTTCTCTTTTAATAGCTTATTCAATGCCTGGGTGAATGCACTACCCATTTGCATCCAGTAGTTATTCAAACTAGAGTAAACGTCAATCACATTCTTAATTAGAGATAGCAAGTCTGAGCAGTACTGGTTATAATCTTTCACAAATGCTTTCATTGGCCCTATAGAAGGTAGCTGAACAATTTCATTCCATTTTTGATAAACTGATTCGAATTCTGAACTCATACTTTTCAAAGTACGCTTGTTATCATCGACGGCTTCATTTGAATTGGATGGATTAGTCATATTTTATACTCCTTTTCGATGCCATTGTTGAATTTAGTTAGTTCAAAATAATTTGTTATACGTCGCTAATATATCTTGTCATAGAATTAACAATTTTTGCGGTTGTGATAATTCTGCGAATTAATTAATTCCAGCCACCTAAAATTAAACATGCTGAAAGTCTAGCCTTAAAAATAGTTTATAAGGGCTAGGGTCCAACTTTGGGCTTGTCAGAGGAAAGTCTGACACGGGTTATGCTGTTAAACCTTG
>DASWDL010000240.1:0-2950 GCA_036395315.1 Nitrososphaeraceae archaeon | reverse complement strand
ACAAACCAGCCATGAGCAGCCGCGGGAAAAGTGCCAGTCTTAATTGTATATAGATGTGTTCCGGGAAAATATGTCAAGCCAAACAAGGAAGTGTTTAATTCGACAACGTTTGAAGCTTTAGTAGTTACTAGATCTTTTGCTTCTAATTCCGCTACCATTGTTCCATCCACCGCGACTTAGCCTTTTACAACTCCCAAGTCCAGATCTCTAGCACATTTCAATATCTGTTCATATGTGCCTCTTTCAAGACCTTGCGTTGCTGTTTCGCATTCTCCAGGGCTATTTCACTAGTAACTTTGATACAATCCCGTATACTTGACATGTGTACTCTAATGCCCTGGTAACACTTGATTTCTCCATAGCTCTAAGGCCTCTTGATAGATCGTTTTCTTGTACCTGTAAAAGGTCTCACTGGGCATTTTTAATATCTCCATAATTTGGAGGTCGTTATGTGTGGATAAGAGACTAAAGATATCTGTCTTAATTTGAAGTTGTTCCTCTTTACCTCTTTATTGAAGACTTTAGTTTGTTGTTGTTTCATTTTCATGTTTTTTCAAATCCAATTTCTTTTTATTTGTATGAGACTTTCCACATAACAAACACTTAGATGTTAACCATTGGTATTTTGCATAATGGACAAAGTGGTCTAGAATCCTCTTCATCGTATTTCTTCCTGGGAAAATGAAGGTTAAACCCGCGTGACTGAGCGATTAGTTTGTGTTAGTTTGTGTGAGACTTTTCCTATCTTATTTGATCCAGAAATATTCCTTGCAAGAATAAGAATTGTGAACACCCAGGAATACAGCATAAATTCCTAAGATAAGGGAGAAATATTAAATAGTTTGTGTAATCATGAAACGCTACGGACAAGGTTAGAAGAAGTCCAGTCATAACTACCACTCTAGCAAAGGGTTTTAACACGAGTGGTTACATAAGTATTGAGAAACAACTTAAACCTGTGATGGTAAAGGCATATGAAAACATCACAGCTTTCAATTTGTTCAAATGTAAGACTCTTGTAATCTGTCCTATATTGATGAGATCACTATCTGGTTTGATACCAAATCTCAGCATCATTGGTAATGTCTCTAAATCTACAGGTATCCTAATACTCAATGGAGAGAATGATACGCAGACTCCAGTTCAACAAGCGTTTCTCTTACAACAGAGGCTGACTGAACTAAATCATCCTGACCATACGTTGATAACTTATCCAAATCTAGGACATGTGTTCTATCCTTCATCCCAGTGGTCAACTGGAATTGGACCAATTGAACAGTATGTTTTAGCAGATCTTTACGCATGGCTTGAAGCTCATTCTGGTTTTACACGAATCCCTGCTTCCATGTCCCTCTCTACGACCAACTCCTCCACCAACTCCTCCACCAACTCTACCATCACATAAACTTCAGCATAATACTGCATTAGCTAGGTGGAGTTGATGTCGTCGATAGAAATATTTGCAATACCTTATTGACTTCATCTGGATATTGGGAAATTACCGTATGACCCGCATCTTTTATTTGAATAAGCCAAGCTCCAGGAATTTTTCCTGCAATAATTAATGAATTTGATTTTGGCACACTATTATCATCAGTTCCAGTTATAACCAATGTTGGTATTGATATTTTTGTAAGCTCATTACAAATACCGCTCCAATTCGTTGCAACCCAGCTTTGATATGCTTTAAGCTGCTGCAAATTATTATTAGGAGTAATACTAGGAAACAAATCTTTCACTTCTGGAATGGGAATGGTTTCAAGGTAATTGGGATGCAGTTTGATCCATCCTGATCCCAAGGTCAGGGCAAGAAGCGCTTTTACTTCCTGCGGAGTGATAGGAATATCATTTGCACTTTTATTTGCAATGTCAATACCCATTTTTAGAACTTGAGGGCTTGGAGGAATACTCTCTTTTCCACCACACGATGCTGCAACAAGAATGAGCCTGTTAACCATTTCTGGATGAGTAACAGTAAGATCTAGAGCTGCTAAAGAACCCAGAGAAAATCCAAGAACGTCTGCTTTTTCTATATCCAGAGCATCTAGCAAACCAGCCGTATCATTTGCAAATTGCTGAATCGAAAATGATTTGTTACCAGTTGTTGTATTTCCAACTCCACGGTTATCAAATACGATTACTGTATGATTTGAGGAAAGTTCTTTTAAAGTAGATGGCTCCCAGGCATTCATATCAGCCTGAGCAGGACTAACAAGTAAAATAGGGTCACCTTTACCTAATATCTTGTATGCAATGTCAATATCTCCTACCTTGACTTTTTTTGCTGGTATATCTTGTATGTTCAGTAAGTCTGCATTAGTTATAGTTTGATTTGTTTGACTATAAACAAGTGGCGTATTAGTTACTATTATAGAAGTGGAACCAATCAACACAAACAAGAAGGTAACGGAAGATATTAGAGGATGAAGTTGCGATTCCCTTGATTTTTTTGTGTAATACATCTGCTAATTCATATATAAAGGATATCAACTTACTATTAGAGTTTTAAGTAGTCTTTAGAATTTCTAAGGCTATGATATAATACCAAATCTGAGCTCAAATCCTATTTTGGATTACATACACTAGTGTATTACATCCCACCGGACCCGGACCGCCGTTATTTCTTTCCTGCTGAGATCTTAATAGTCCAATATCATAATCTTCAAGTAATAAATACACTGCAGTTCCTATCCAAAAAATATTAGCTATAAGATGATGAACCCCCATGTGACACAAGAGGCTTCAAATCCCTAATCTAATCTCGCAATCAATGCCTCAATTGATTTAATGAGGTTAGAAGATTCCTGAGATTTTAATTTATCTTCATTTTTAGTTAATTCAATAAATTCACTTAGCATACGATATGTCTGAGAATCAGTATCTTCGTAATTATTGCATTTCAAATTTTCCATAGCTTCATTCAACTTAACCGTTAAACTATCTTTAATAT
>DASWDL010000239.1:0-8037 GCA_036395315.1 Nitrososphaeraceae archaeon | reverse complement strand
AAGTAGTTAATCACAGATCTAGGAATATTAAGATAGAAAGAATACAAAGAACCCTTTTTACCTCTCTGTTGTTGTATTATTCTGTATTCAGGTTTAGGTTTAGTTAAAGTTCCGCATTTTTCTGCAGAAGTTTTCATTTCTATTTCTTCCTATTCTTTTCTTGGTCTAGCAATTCTTTCCCTGACATTCTACTAAATTGGACATCTAATGGAAACCCCATTCTGCCTTCTCTTCCTCTCCATTCTAACTCAAGACTATCAAGTTGGGTAAATTCTTCAATACTTCCTACTGCCCAACTCCTACTCCCATTATAACCTAATTGCACTTCTGAAATGTCTGTTTCTGGGTTTTCTTCTAATATCTTTTCTACTGCTTCTTTACTAAATGGAATAGTCCATATATCAAAAGGAATACCTGGCTTCCATGTTATCTCTCCAGTTTCCTCATCTTCTATCTTTTCAAAGTAAACATCTTGGTCTCTTCCACCATAATCAATGTATAAGTGTAATGGGTATCCTTTGTTGTCTCTACCTGTTAGCCCTACAAAATAATTGACATACTCAACTTTTTTGTGTGTTTTCCTGTCAAGTTCAATTCTTCTGGTCATAAGCTGAACCCTCCGCTCTACTGTATCTTTGTCTACATGTCTGGTGTCTTGTGTCTGCTTAGTAATCAACACAAAACTATTTAATAGTTAAAATTCTGACTAACGCTCAAATAAGTTCGGATCAGATTTTCTGAATACTGAAACGCTAAGGTGTAGCTGGTCATATCATAATAACTATAATATTGATCTCTTGCAATGTATGGTTATGTCACATTCAAATTCAGGGTCAAAATATATCGTTTGTCCAGCGTGTAAGGACGGGATATTAGATATAGCAGCCGAAGTCGGAATTGAGGCAGAAGGAGATCGCGAAAAGTTCCAATCCCTACCATCAGCCACTAGCAAAGTTTACAAATGCGATAAGTGTGGCAAATCATTCGTAAAAGTTGGTGACAAATTTTTGGAACTTACCAGCTAGAAGGATTCGTAGCCAGGGATTGCCGACTAGAGTCCTACTTCTGTTATTACTCATGATCTTACCTTTAGTGCAACCAAGTAACTTCCTTTACGCAGAACCGACTTTCAGAGATAGTAATTTAAAAGCAGAGCTTGTGACTCAAGGACTGAACTCTCCGACCAGTATGGCATTTCTCGATAAGAGTAACATTCTCGTATTAGAGAAAAATAGCGGCAATGTTTTACTCGTGTCCAATGGAGTTTTGCAGAAACATCCAATACTGAAGGTACATGTAGATCATACGACTTTAGCATGTTGCAGAGGCTTGTTAGGCATTGCGATAACAAATAACAATTCTACGGACCTTCAGAATGTTTTTCTATATTATTCAGAGCTATTAGATGGAAAAAATTCTGTTAGAAATAGGTTATACCGCTATACTTGGAGCGATGAATCGCTTATTAATCCTGTATTAATTCTGGATCTCCCTGCGACGCCGGGTCCGAATCATCCTGGAGGCAAAATAGCTATAGGTTTGAATAAATATCTATTCACAGTAATTGGCGACTTGAATAACCGAGGTAAATTACAGAATATTAAAAATGGTCCGGGCCCCACCGATAGCTCCGTAATACTGAGGATAAATGCAACTGATGGTTCACCAGCTAAAGGAAATCCTTTCGCTGAATTTGATTCTAAAATGAGCAAATACTATGGATACGGAGTACGGAATAGCTTTGGACTGGCAGTTGATCCGGTTACCGGGGCCTTATGGGATACCGAAAATGGAGAAAAAGATTTTGATGAAATAAATCTAGTGAAATCTGGTTTTAACAGCGGGTGGAAACAATTAATGGGACCAATGTCTCAAAGTCAGGTTTCTATAAGCGACCTCGTCAATTATCCTGGTTCCCATTATTCAGATCCCATTTTTAGTTTCGCGCCCTCACTTGGCATAACTGCCATGGGTTTCTTCAACTCAACTAAGGTGGGGAACAAGTATAACAATAATATATTCGCAGGCGATATATCACATGGAAATTTATATTTTTTCACTTTAAACACAAATAGAACAGGTTTTAGTTTTGGTGAAAATACAGAACTGGACATGCTAGATTCTGTAGCCAATGGAGCAAAGGAATTATCAGAAGTTACCTTGGGGACTGGGTTTGCGGGCATAACTGACATTGTTACTGGGCCAGATGGCTTTCTCTATGTGCTAACCTTTGATCAGGAAGTTCACGGACAAGGAAAAATATATAGAATTATACACTCATAAGTTGGTTACCTTTTCAAGTAAGGAAACAAAAATTTGTTCTTGTTCATCGAGACTGACAACTCGCCTCACTTATAGCGTGAACATTGCCGGTGTCGGAAAATAATTTGCCCTCTAGAATGCCTAGTTCCTGGTCATCTACTGACGAGGACCTTGACAATAGAAAATCAAAGAAAATACATGTGAACCTGCAAATGTAAATGAAAGTTTTTTAAGGCACATCAAGTTCATTCGATTATAAAAACGGCTCAATTAATCAAGAAAAAGAGGATAGTCCTCGGCATGTAGTTTATTATTTAGCGTAGTTTGCTTCCGTCCCGAATTCTATTCCAACATAGGGTTCGTTCCCAACTACCCGGGCACTGTGTCCGGGAGGGATATAAGCTACATCTCCAGGTCCGTATTCTTCTTCGGTCCCGTCATTCATAGTCACTCTAATCCTTCCTGATTCGACGTATTGTGTATGAGAAATCTCACAGCTTTCCGTCTTTGCGATAGGCTTGACGCACTTTTCCCAGGTCCATCCAGGTTCCAAAATCATTTTACCTATACTGGTATTTCCTATATTGGTAAGAAGGATTTTTCCTTTTTCAAAACTGCGTGTTTCATCCGGTGAGCTCATACTTTTTTTCTGCATTTTTGTTTTTCCACTCATATTTTATCTATTTAATTGTCTCATCATATATCTTTTGTCAATCCGACACTAGAATCTGTTTTGTTTTTCTGCTTATTGGTAATGCAAGATGAACTGCATCAAGGTCCAATAAGAAAGGTTAAATCTTAAGGGACAGTCTATTGGATAAATTGGATTTTTCATTCTTCTTTGAAGTTGTGAATATGGTTGTTGCTACTAAGAACACGGATGTACTTTCTTTCTTAAATGGCTATTTCGCTTGGGTAAACAGTCTTACCTTTTGGCAGTTCATTGGAATAATCTCTTTCGTATTTGTCGATTTATTCAGAAATGTCGGTAAACCCATTGTGTTGGCCATCCATCAGTTAGTCATCAAGGTAAGGCCCTTGCAATTCCAGAGCATTGAGAACGCGCAGATCAAAATATCAATACTGATCCCTGCACATAACGAGGGGGCCTCTATAAAAAAGACAATCGAATCCATACTCGATAATACCTACCCGAACAAAGAGCTAGTCATAATCGACGATCAC
Organism: Nitrososphaeraceae archaeon; assembly: GCA_036395315.1. Lineage (GTDB taxonomy): Archaea > Thermoproteota > Nitrososphaeria > Nitrososphaerales > Nitrososphaeraceae > TA-21. The sequence goes on along the minus strand of DASWDL010000239.1, from coordinate 4,590 downwards.
TCTACGGATGACACGTTTCAACAAGCGTACACGTATTATAAAAGAGGCCTCATCAAATTGGTTCAACGAGGCCAAGGAGTGGGATCAAAGTCTGGAGCAATCAATTTTGGGATGGTCTTTGCTACCGGAGATGTGGTTCTAGTAATGGACGGAGATACTCTTTTAGAGAGAACAGCACTTGCAGAAGTTGCCAGATTTATGACGGTACCCAATATGGCTGCTGTAGCTGGTAACGTTAGAATTCTAAGTGGAGACAACGGAGTCATTAATCTTCTTACAAAATGCCAGTCATACGAATACATAATTGCCTTCGAGCTGGGTAGAAGAATCAGATTAATGATGAAGATTCTAGTTATAATACCTGGTGCCTTTGGCGCCTTCAGGAAGACTGCTGTAAAAAAAGTTGGACTGTTTGATAAAGATACCATTACAGAAGATTTCGATCTTGGCATTAAGATCTTCAAGACCGGTGGACGTGTTGAATTTGTTCCAAATGCAGTTGCCAGGACATATTGTCCTAACAATTGGAGAGCTTGGATGCAACAGCGGATAAGATGGTCTCATGGACAGTTTAGGACGCTGTTAAAACATAGAGATGCAATAAGCGGCCGTACGGTTTACCCTCTCCTATTCATTTTGGGGATCGTGGACATGATGTTTATGGATATTGTGTTGTTGTTTGTTAGGGCCATGTCCTTGGCATACATTTTTTTAACTTTCAAGCAAACTATTCTATACCCCATAATTCTCATTATGATGATATATCTCCTTAACGAGCTAATCGTAATAATTACCGCTGCACTTTTTTCTCCGCATAAAAGGGATTTAAAGTACATCTATCTCGTACCAGTTATGATATTTCTATACAGGCCTCTTTATGCATGCGTAAGACTCTATGCTTACTTTGTTTCAATGATTAAGAAGGATATCAAATGGTAGGTGATTTAGCTGAATCTTATAAAATAAGGCCTGATACGAGGAGGTTTTATATCTTCCGACATCAAATAGAAATTAGATATTCAACAGACTAGGTGCAGCGATACTCGGTCGAGAATATGGAGAAATCCGTTGCATTTTATAAAGACATACTGGGAATGAAAATAAAAATGGAATCTCCAGACTGGGTAGAGTTTGTAAATGAGAGTCGAAGTGCGGTACTTGCATTACACCCTAAGAGAATGAAATCCACTAGGTCACCGAATATGCTCTTAGGGTTTAACGTTGGGGATATAGAAGATGTTTGTAGAGACCTAGAAAGAAAAAATGTCAAGTTTTACAAAAAGTTAACCCAAGAATCATTTGGAAAGCATGCCATCTTAGAAGATCCTGACGGCCAACTTATATCTATTGCTGAAATTCCTGCAAAAGAAGAGCTAGGACAAATTCCCTATTACCATGGTTTTGCCCCTGTTGAGGGTTTGTCATGACAATGGCAAATCCTACCTACTTTACCTTTGCTAAGACTATATTTTTCAGAACTGTATTTTCTAGTAGAGATTCAATCAATTTATTTAATTCATGTTCAGGTAAACTGGCTGGAGCTTCCAGAGAGTCTATGGCCTTGAGCTTCCAGTAATTATTAAGAGCAACTCCTAAAATGCTTTGTAGCTCATACATTACCTTACCAAGGGTGGTGATAAAGTATCGACCGTTTCTTCTGACCAGCAATCCTTGTTTCATCAGCCGTTCCATTTTCGAGTAAAACTGCTTGCGTGTTAAGCCTAGTGTACTTATGAGTATATCTGTTTTACCAGCGCTTAAAGCCACAGTGTTGAAAATTGTCAATGCTTTATCGTCAGATATTGCATTTATAACGTCCTCAATTTGCGGCGATTTGCATACTACTAACTGCTTTGAATATCCTGATTCTTTTAACCCAGTCTGGTCTTGAACGGTCACGGTTGATGACATCTTTTATCTACATTATACTAAGATAGTCCAGTATATAAACATTCACGATATTGGGAGGACAGCGCAATATCGTGTACCGTTTCCACACTAAATTAGACAGTAAGGGCTAGAACAAAATTCTGGCAATTTGCTCCCCCTTGACAGGAAGAGGCACTCCCACCGTAGCTCCCACGCGTTAACCACGGTCGTAAAATAAACTAGTATGTCTATCCACGATTTAGAGTTACTAATTAATTCAATTTTTTAGCTGCAACCAAGATAAAGAGAACCTAATTTCTATCGACTGGGGGTTAGGTACGATAGTACGCATAGCTCGTCACGCGTGCTGGTATCTAGTTATAATAGTACGTGCAACCCTCTAACTGTCAGTTATCAATTGTCAGTTGTGGATGTTTTCTGGCTGGGGCGGGCTGGGCTCAGGAATCTCTAGAGGATAGTCATCTTTGCCAGACACCATAGCTAAGGTACTGTCTTGAAATAAAAACCAAAACTTTTCTGGGTTTAATCTTATCTCTTGTAACTTTTCGAAAATGTGCGCCTCGGTGACCTCAATACCAAATCCCACAGCTTTATTCAATTTTGCAAGGTTTCCCTTGTCCACGGAGGTTCCCTCTTTCCTCTCGAGTTCGCTTAGTAGATCAAGGTATTTCTTCTCATAGAGCTTGGCCTTCTGCAGTGCGTCAATACCGAGAGAGAATGACCCGCCGGTAGAAATCATCGCATATCTTATGCGAGTTTCTCCATTAAGTCGAAGAAAATTCTCGTATTTCTCCTTTTCTTTATTTACGAGATCTTTATATATTCTGTAATTCTCTTTCAGTCCTGTTATGTAGACGGCGTAATCGTCAGGACTCTTGCTGTATTCTGCTGCAAGTTCTTCGAAACGTTTCAACGCGGGGATGGCTTGATGGGGAGACCAATGTAGCCTATAAAATTCAAATAGCAACTTTTCCAGTATTGTTTCGCCCGTCTCAATTTCCATCCCGTATTGTTCAAACAGCATTTGTATCCTTATCGCGGACGAATATCTTACGAGATCAGTACCCCTCTTGTTCAAGTTGTCAACCAAAAAGCGCATTAGACCAAAATCATTGTCTTCGCCGATTTTTGCGTGGACAATATTAAACACAGTTGATTTGCTGACGCCACACTGTTGGGCTATCCAGTCCATAGATTTCGCCGCCGTAAAGTAGTATTGCACTATCTTTTGAACTATTTTTGACGGTGTTTGGTTGGGCAATTCATTCTTTGTAAGAACTAAGTGCTATAATAATGTACGCTAGGCAGGCACCTGGCTATTTCTAGGGAATGAAATATAGTAATAATTTAACATTAAATTACTAGAAGAACAGTGATAAACTGAAACTCTTGTGGCAAATATTGACTTTGGATCAGACAATTATTGGGCTTTTCAGCCGAAATCACATCCACATTCAGCGGCCCATCTGAATGCAATATAAAAACGGTTTTTGACCGCCATGTGAACATCATTTGAACATCGCTTGGACACTATTTGTACGATATTTATACAAGTTTCGAACGGTATACGTACAGGGGATGACCACACTTTGAACTAGAGCAAAGACATCGGCGTAAGGATTTGGTGATATCTTTGTACTGTTTCTTCAGCCACTTAAGCTTAACTTCCTAATTTCTGCCTTTCAGCGGGATATGGGTCATATCACAATGACCGGCTGCTCCGGTTGTTTTGAAAGAAAGGATCCTACTATTGAAAAGCTGAGTAAGGAAGTTAAGGGACTATCTATTTTCAGGGTAAAAATTTAGAGGTCCGTTTGACAAGCGAAAACCTTAGTCTTAAACTCTTGCCAACGAATTTTCTCTGTCCAATATCACCAGCATTCATAGATACGCATAACATATTTCTGGATTCGTCTATACCGTTAATAATTAATTTATCTAAATCAATTCCATGTCTCTTCAAAATATCTATTGCTCACAGCCAATGGCCTAAGTTAGAAAAATTTCAAAATCTATCAAAATTATAGATTGAGGATGATTTAATAGTGGTTAGCAAAGGTAGAGCTGAAACCTAAATCAACTTCTTTGCTTTCAGGTCTATAAATCTGGTCCTTACTTTTACTTCAGTAACGCCTGCAGCTTTTGCGAGCTCTATTTTGGAAATATATTCACCAGTTATACCACAAGCCGCATATACCATCGTAGCGGCCAAACATAGCGGATTTTTTCCAGTATCTTAAAGCAAATATAAGAAGAAACTTATACCGAAAATTAGGATTGATATGAAAAGTTTGTCTTTGGTTTCGGTATCTAGCGAAGCCTTCTTACCTTCTACTTGGAGCTTAATAAATCTTGGCTAGTTATGTCCTGTCGTGGCTGGTATTGCGCTGTCATCCCAATATCATATACGTTTATATAGTCACGTGTTATAGGGTTAATACAAATAATGTCATCAACGTTAGCTATTCAACAGAGGTCAGAATTTAGGGAATCAGGACGTTCCGGCCTGATGGACAGATCGCCTCCGATTTCTGACGTGTTTAAAGCAATATCTGACGATAAAGCATTGACAATTTTCAACACTGTGGCTTTAAGCGCTGGTAAAACAGATAAACTCATAAGTACACTAGGCTTAACACGCAAGCAGTTTTACTCGAAAATGGAACGGCTGATGAAACAAGGATTGCTGGTCAGAAGAAA
>DASWDL010000238.1:0-7652 GCA_036395315.1 Nitrososphaeraceae archaeon | reverse complement strand
AAAGGTTTGGGAAATAGCTGATAATCAAAGCGATATCAGCCAGGTAGACGCAAACATGATTGTAGAAAAATTCAAAGGCATTGACATATGGGGAATGGCTTACTGGGAATGGAGCTTTGTACCTAACGACACTCGTAACTTCAATTTGGCGAAGGTTACTTATGATAATTCCACCCGTGAATACGGGATTTCGGCTACGAAATACTTTCAGATAATGAAAAATGCTTATCAAAATGTATACGGCTAACAGCTGGCACGCGTTAGAGTTCACGTGTTTTATATTAGGCCGAGTCAGCCTTTTTCATGTAAAGGGTATTTAATTTATTTACCTCATTTTTACATTTTTCTCGAACATCAGACAGGAGATGGTTCTACCTTTCATAAAGACGATACGAAACCTACATTAAAACTATTACATTTCAATTGTCCTATTATAGACAATTATGATTCAAATTGGCGGCAGTCAATATGTATTGCGTCGTCACGTTACCCGAAACGACGTACGGTTGATATCAAGGAGAAAGAAACTAAAATATTCTTCCATATTTGACTTCACAGTTTGGAGTGTTTGAATTCAATCTTATATTCAACTGCAAAGAATGGGATGATGAAATATTAATCTTCATAACAATTAAGGATGAAACAAATTATTAGATAGATGGGAAGGTGCTAACAAGGCTAAAACATGTGAAATTCTTACAGGAGACTGTCAGCATCACGCTAGTACTAACAAAAGTAACAACAGTTGAGTCGAAACCTCTTATTCTCATTGTAACGGGTTAATTGAATGTCCAACAACCTTTTGACCCTTCATCATAATACAGCAAGGACACTTCTGAATAACACAATTAGCTGCTTTTTCATGCTTACAGATAGAGCAAACACACGGCCGAGTTCGCAAGTCTGTAATAGCGTCAATCTCTTTTTGCTGGTGTTTAGATTTTTTGTCCACGTATAGCCACAATAAAACAACAGGTAATCCCAACGCAAAAAACACGATTATAGTTCGTTCAGGGATTCTCAGAACGAATAGAGATATCCCGAATAATACGGTACCTATCCCAAGGACTGATAGCCAACGATTAGTAAAGCTGTCCGGGAGCAATCACTCACTTACCTAACCTATGGAGATTCATTAGGCATCTTAGTTATATTAATTCTTTCCATTTGCACTAGCCTTCTGCTCTCTTTAATTTTTATCTTTTCGGTACTTCCACTAGGTCTTTTATTATTGAGCCATATTACGTTTTACTTATTATGTTGGGCTTGGATCAGATAATCCTTCACAGTAAGGGATCATAGCAATTGCCACCTGTACCTATTGGATTTATTCAATCTATATACGAAGGTCTACTTGGACACTCTCTGATCTGCTTGAGTTTGGTTTCGATGGCTTCACCCTCAGTTAAAAATATTCCAATATCGCAATAGATGCTTTGGATAAGCTTGGTAATTGCATTTGAAATAGCAGCAGCGCCACAAAAATCCGGGCCATCAACTTGAGTTTTGACGAGCAAAACTATTACGTCTAATACAATTAATGATCCTTCATTCAGCAAGGTGGCAGGGATGCCTGAAATCATTCCACTTCTTAGAGGTAGGAAACCTTGTTGCTTTGCCAGCTTTGAAGCACCTTTTGTGCTTGTAAGAGCGTAGATTTCAGACGGTTCTTCACCGGGATTACCACGAATAACAAGTTTTTCTTTATCGCCACCGGCATTATCATTTGGTATCCCCGCTGCACTAATTACCATTTTGCATTGATTTTTTGTAGCCCAATCTATAATCAGCTCTGCTATCGACTTATGTAATGTTTGATGAATATTCAATTCAGATAGGAAAAAGGAAAGTTTCAGCTTTTCATTTACTTAAATACGGGCAGGAAATTGTGGTATATACTGATTAATTAGTGACGTGGATGGAAATTCAGACGAGTCAAGAATAGCAACGAGCTCAGTACCGACCGAACGTACTAGACATTGAAATGTAATGGCATTAACCAGCCCTACACTAGGGAATCCATCCAATACCACACCATCACTTAAATCCCATCCTACGATCTTTATTTAGAGTCCTTAGTTCTATGAACACTGGCTTATCTCAACCAGAATACTACCTTCACACGCAAATATAAATAAATAATTTTGAGATCTTATTTTACTAAAGTATAAACTAGGTGATTGCCTAAAAGATCCGTTGTTTCCATAAGAAGGTTCATTGGCTAGTTATAGCAGTTTACTCATAGGAGGTAAGAGAAATTTTAATTAATATGCATGTGTTATGCAAACTAAATATTTCGACAGAACAGGTCGCTATTGCAAAGGTTATCCAGAAAGTAATTATACACGATCTAGTGTAAACTTAACCGAAAAACAAAAAAATCAATGTATTGTTTATGTATCAAAAGTTCTAGACTCTATCTATACAAAATTTCAAATTACTCTCTACCGGTACTGGAATTATTTCTTACTTGAGAAGACGTCATCACCAATTAGGAGAAAATTCTGTTGACGGCTATCCTCCATATTGACTGTGTCTTTCAATGAATCGATTGCTTTCAATTCTGAATATTCTAGTATTGCCGCGTCTATTCGTAGACACACTTCATACATAACGACTCCAAATGCAGTCAGCCTGAAGAATCCGCTGCTCCTCTTAATAAGTCCAGCCTTCAACATCTGACTTGTCCTAGAGTAATACTCCTTCTTTGTAAGTGCGCTTTGTTTCTTCAAGTCAGAACTATGAATTTTATTGCTTGAAGCGATAACAGTGAACAATTTTAATGAATTTTGCTCTGCTATAACTTGCAAGGCACTTGCGGGAGTTCTGTGCATTGATATCACCTAGTCTTCCTCAAGACAAGGATAAATGGGATCTAGAAAATCATTGCGAAAAATTATACAGTAAAAGATCAAGCAATTTAGTTCGGACCAAACATAATATCATGGGGAATCAAACAACTTATAAAGAAAAGATTAAAAATGAGCCTTATTTAGTCCAGGGTAAACGATACCAATGAGAATACAGTCGAGATCAATGAGATATTATAAAAGCCCCATACAGTTTTTTATCTATGCTGAGAGGTATAAACCTAAATTTAAAAATTTATTGCCTCATGCCAAGGGATATTATTGGTCTCGATAGAGAGGCATCAAATATGCGTTAATGTAATTTGAAAATGAAATTTAATTGAACAATATTAAAGCTAAAGACAATTAATCCCTCCTGAGCACAATCAAAATTAGCCTTAGGGTAATTCAATCATGGTATAGATATGTCTTAAAAGTTCCCATCCTTCGGACCACTTGGGAGTGTAGGGAATGCCTTTCTAACGTCCAAGAATCTGTTTCGTAATGTCACCAGGCTGGTATTTGCGGCAGACGCGATTTGAGTGCGAGTTGTCTTCTCATGATGTGCCAAACAAGCGCCGTATATGACTGCAGCAGCCAGCGCATTGGGATCTTTTCCAAATGAAAGAGGATTTTCTTTGATTGTGGCCATCATTTGAATTGATTTTCGCAGTGTTTTTTCGCTAATACCTGCATTATTAGCTATTCTTGCTAAGTGTGAACCTGAATCAACTACAGGAAGTGCTATGTTTACTGCTTTCAGTAACAATCTAAAGCATTTTGCCGCAAATCTCTTGTCACAACCAGAGATGTCCGCAATCTCGTTAATAGACCGTGGTATGTTCATCTCCCTACAGGAAATATATACACACGATACAATGAATCCTTTGATAGATCTCCCTTTTATTATGTGAAGGTCTACAACTTTTCTATAATAATATGCCGCTCGTTCAATCACGGTTTGGCTCAAACTTAATTTGTCTTTTATTCGTACTAATATTGCAAATGCATTCTTCAAATTGCGATGGTAGCTTCTATTGTAGTTAGATATCTCATTCCATTTTCTCATTCTGTGAATCTTAGACCTCTGTGCAGCGGTAAATGAAACACCGTTTGCGTCTACCATAGAATAGGAAATTAATGTAGAGAGTCTTTTGTCATGATGTGCAAGCGACGAGGGTAAACCAGTATGAATACTTCTATCACTGTTCTGTACGTTGGTACTAAGGCCCAAACCGTCAATTTGTTCTTCCCCCAGGACTATGCCACAGCCACCGCATATTCTTTCAGCATTTTCAGGATCGAATACGATTTTCCTAGACAAGCAATAGTAGCATTGAGTACAGTCATCAGCGTCGTCATGATTTAATGATAGACTCGCGAACATTGGACTTTTTTACCCTATTATTTAATAAATACTATGTTTGCAAAAGGTTACAATGATGTATTTTTTTTACATTTGAACACATTTGGTTAGAAAATAACACATCAATTGTATAATTCGGTTCGAATTGGTTATGCACTGGCATAATATAGAGCTAATACACATATGCGACCTGCGGAGCTGATTTTAGTTTCTATGATCATTAGAAATAAGCAACTACTATTCAGGGGTCAGCAGTAAGAATGTTGAACTCAGGTCCAGCAAAGCTTTCCATTTTTTGCTCCGAACTGCAGATTTATAGTCTTTTGCAAAATCAGTCTTTGAGAATTCAGCCCGTTCAAAATAAACTGCAACTTTGAAAGTCACTCACAACTTGTTTAAAACAATGTAATTGTCAATACATCAATAAAACCTAAATGGATTCAACCTCCAAACTATATAAATTTACTTATAATCTACTTACTGACTGAAGAGAATCAGGGCCATATCACAGTTTCAAAGAAAGTGAGTTCATTAATATGGATAAGTTTATACCAAATCGTTTTCTATATAAAACCATTGATAAAATTCGATTTTTTTAAAAAGAAGGAAAAAAAACCGGATGCTGCGATCAGATGTGAAAAGTGTAGTGCAACTTTCCAGAATGAAGACATGATGTATGAGCATTTAAAAAACGCTCATCCACAGAAAAAGGAAGAAGGAACAGACGAAAAGATAGGCGATTAATTTTCGTATTAGCTGGAAATAAAGTTTTTTTTTATTTTCTTGCACCTGCGTAACCCCGGTTAAATCACTTCAAGTTAAATCAGACCAGCAATTATCATATATCAAATTAATTATAACAAACCACGGGGTAATACAGTTTTTCTCACGATTTCTCTATGGCCTTACCCGTTAATTCCATAATTTCAATTTTTTATCAAAGAAAAGTACGTGGAGTTAGAGCAGGTACAGGATGCTTTTTATCCTGAAGGTTTATCAGGCAGTCTAGTACCAGGGACCAGCGGGACAGCTTGTCTAACGTATCGCAAAAGAGGTTAATCGCCGCCGGTATATTGGCATATATTATTCCCGGTTTAGGTCACCTTTACTGCGGGTACGTCAAAAGTGGTATAATTATCATGACGATAGGATTTGGGATGCTTCTTGTCATGAACTTTGGACGTATCTATTACCCATATTCTCTGATTATGGTTCTATATTGGGGATGGCAAGTATATGATTTCATCCGGCGCGCTAAGAAAGGAAAGGTGCTTATGACGTCACGAAAAGAATTCAAGTACCTTTCGGTAGCGGCAATTGGGGTCATAATAGCTTTCGGATCAGTTCAACAGTATTACATAAGTGTATTTTATTCCTCCATTAAGGAACCTCTAGAGAAAGTATATCGTGTTGCTAGAAGCAACATGCAACCTACCCTAAACCTGGGTGACGTTGTTGTTCTGGATTCAATCAACTCTCCTTATAATTCTGTAAGACCTGGAGATATAATCATCTATAAGACCCACAATGGGAGTAAAGTGGCAATTCAGAGAGTTATGGACATTCAGACAGATTCTAACGGAGTAAGTCTTGCGAAAACGAAGGGAGATACTGAACCTTCTTCAGAAGACAGGTCAGAAGACCAGACAAATAAGGCGAACTACATAGGAAAAGTGGCGAAAGTGTATCCCATCAGCGATGCTATTCCTCCAATATTCAAGAATTGGCTATGGGCTCATATTTTAACCTCGGCAATCGCAGTACTCTTCTATCTGCAAAGTAGAAGAAAAGAGCTTCAGGCCCAAACATTGTAATAAATATTTCAGAAGAATATTGTTTATGATATATGAATCTAATAAGCGTTAAAGTGTGGGAGTAAATTGGGCTTCTACTTCGACTTTTGTTAATTGCATTCTATACCATAAATATAGAATTTGGAGCATACAGATAATCCGCCACTTTTGATAAATTGATTTCCTGAAGGTGCATTCTCTTTTTCATGCTCTCAAATATCTACGGGATTCACCTAATGTAAGATTATCCATTGAAGGGTATGAAAGTATGTGAAGACATTGTTTTTGTTCTAGTTGTCTCTCTGAGTAGAAACGCCATCTTTGTTACGATTCTTAACTTCTCTTTTGTAGTAATACGCAGCAAATATTCCTATCGCAGCAGCTGTGATGAAATAGTTGACTGGAGGTTTAATAAACTGGATTAGCAATCCTATTTTAGGAATTGTAAAAATAACCTTTCCTATGTAATTACTTTGCTTAATGGGAAAATCCAATCCTAAATATGACTGTGGATTATTATCACCCTTCGTCACAACTATTTGTTCATTCGTTCTTCTATCGAACCCTACTAATACGACCCTATGTACAATTGTCCTTGGTTTCCCATCTTCATCAAAATCATCAGGCGCCTTAAAAACTATGATGTCTCCTTTCTTTAGATGACTGAAGGACGAGCCGTCATTTCCACCGAATCCATCGCCATTATTTTGAATGACCACAACATCCCCAATTTGTAGGGTGGGAATCATACTGCCACTTACGACTACGTAGAATGGATTAAATTCTCCTAATAGGAATCTAATAAATAGAAAAATACCGACAATTACTAGAGCTGACATTAAAATCGAGGAAAGGATATGTTTATTGTTCTGGGAAATGGCAAGGGATACCATAATTATCGCAGCAATCAGTATCCGAAGATTCTATATATTATTCTTACCTAATTACGTCTTATAGTATTGCTGTATTGATACCTTGCATGAGAGATCTAGCCGGACGATACACCTTAAAGTTATCTATAAGAAATAAAAACAATAATTCATATAGTGGAAAATTTAGGTATATTCGCTAAAGATTGTTCGTAGGAACATCTCATATTCAAACCGGAAAAAAAGTTGAGGGGAGTACCTATAAATTTAATTGCTTAGAAGTTTTCGAAATCTTTAACCCAACTTGTCATAAGACCGTTACTTTTATGGTCACAATATACCTAAACATGATTATAATCACAGTTCCCGAACCATATTTATGGAGCCAAATATGGTTAATCTAAAGATTTGACTAAATGACATATCTATTCCAACTCGGTTGTTATTCAGCATATCATGCTTTTGCTACTTCATATTAGCTACCAAACATAAGAACGTATGGTAGAGCCATATATAAGATGAAATTTATGACCTGCAATTTATTTCTAAACCTAAGGATCATCTATTAAGGGAAGGTTTGCTTCAAGATGGGCTGTTTTAAGACCAAGTCGACTTTTGCTTTGATATGGGTCCACAGTTCATTTTCGGAGGCACAATATCGCATATTTCGTAAACTTATTAAAAGAATACTGAACAGGTACATTCATCCTATTTTGCTACGTTAGACATGTTGTTTGATATAGGTTCAATGGAATTTACTAAACCGAATATAGGT
>DASWDL010000237.1:0-4664 GCA_036395315.1 Nitrososphaeraceae archaeon | reverse complement strand
GAGGTAATCCTGAGAGGGCATGTGAGTTCCTAGATCGACACCTCCGTGGGAATTTAGTGATCCAAAATAATGATACAGTTTATGCGTATCGAGAAAGTACGGGATTTAAGCCATTGGTCAAAGGGAAAGACTCAAAAGGTTCATTTTTCATTATCGCATCCGAAAATTCTTTAGGAGCCTTCATTCCAGAGTTTATATTCGAGGATGTTAAGCCAGGAGAGTTAGTACGATTAAATTCAGACAGAGGTGAAGATACTATTTGTTCACTTCCTGTAATACGGACTATGTTAGATCCGTTCGAGTTTATTCGAGATTCGCATGCAGCTGGATTCATTAACGGAAAAAGCGTCTACGAAGTAAGGAAGAGGATGGGCGAGACACAAGCTGAATTTCTTGGCCAAGAGATCGATGTCGAATCCGCATTTGCTGAACCTGACTATCCTAGACCGATGGCGCTAGGGTTCTGCAGAGCTTATCAGAAATATGACAATGATTTTGTTATTTCAGAAGGGATAATAAACGACAGGTATGACGATTCGGACCACATGACTGATTTTTCAGAACATGTGAGTAAGAATAAATTAATGACCTCAAAGAAGTCATTAAAATTTGTATTAAGAGAATCAATTGCTGGAAAGAAAATTGCTACAATACAGGGTACAATTCAAACAGGAGGAACAGTTAAAGAATCCATATTTTACTTGAGAAAGGCTGAAGCAAAATCGATTACAGTAGTTGTGAGCTATGTTCCGACAATTGACGGGCGTCAGGTAGGCCTTTATACACAAAACCGTGAATTGATTGCACATAAATATATTGGCAGGGTCTCTTCTATCGAAGAGTTAAACGATCACCTTGCTAAAGAAATTGGTGCTGATTCGGTTTATTTTAATAGTCCATATGTTCTGTCAAAAGGGATTGGTATTCCTGAACAAAATTTGTGGTTTCCAGAATGGGTCAGATTTTTAGATTATAATTCGAAATGATATTCGGGCCTTTTGTTTAAACTCTGGGAATCAGTAAAGGGGAAAGAGGGCAGGCACAGATAAACTGCAATCAAGATAATACACCATCACCTAAATCCCTCATAGTGGTTCTATTCTCACAATAATTAAAATCCCTGGTGGGGTCTTCAATCTTTCAAGTCAGGAAACCATCTTTAAGGCTACCATGAAACATTACCAAAATATTTTCAATTCCACCAACTTCTATATCAGTTGGAGTAACAATATTCGTAAAATAATTGTCTGGATGTTTTTTTAATCTTTTTTTAGATATGAAAAAAACGATTGACCATCAACTGGGATGAACTTAGTATAAGTCCAGCAATCACTGGTATGCTAAGTAATACCCAATAGTCATAAGCCATTATACTGAAGAATGACTGGCTAAAATAAAACTTGATGGTATAAAATGAGAGTTGCTAGTAACAATTTGGCAAATTGAGGTGTCTGACTTAGCTATAAGTCTGGAATGAACTTATGATATAGATTTCATAACCAGAAACCCCTCCTCCGATAACTGCTGACAAACCTACTAATTGAAGATAAAATGGAACTGCTGCTACTGTGTCTGAGGACATAAGTTAGGTATCTCAAGGCAAAATTTAACTTATTCGTAGGGAATATTAATTAAAATTATTATCCCCACCTCGGACTAAACGGATTAACGAAATAGGGCTTTAGCTATGAGCAACTGCATATTCTGTAAACAAGAATCTAATATAGAAAATAGCATTGTTCCTTGGGAAGATTTAGCCAAGAAAATCTGTTCAAGATGCTATGTTAGGAGCCAGTTGAGGGCTAGGATTGTTATTTAATAGAAGTTCAAATGTGAATTGATAGAATAAATAATAATCTCTCATAATTAGGTTGATGGCTAATGGTTCTATGAAGGGAAAGCACTATGTTAAATGTGTAATATGTAATAGGAAAAGGGCGTTACCTTCAACTAAAGTTCCTGTCTGTAGAAGATGTCCTAAAAGAGAGGACTTTGAAGACAAAATGAAAGAACTAGGTTTTATGCAGCTTGACTATCTAGTGAGATTTTGACTTTTTGGGTTGTCTAATCTCAATAGCTAGATTTCATCATCTAGAATTATACGGATAAGATCTAAATTATTATCAACGATATCTAGGACTAATTGAATACTGCGAGGATTTGCTTTAGAAATTAGATTGATTATCGAGTAAAAGTAAGCACAATTTAGGATTTCTGGTTTGAAGCCTATTAAAGAATGGTGTCTATTGTCTAGGTTATGATTGAAGAGATAGCCCTAATTTTTGTAGGTGCCAAAAGTGTAATTAGTGGAGCTATTTGGGCGAATGTCTACAAAGAAGTAAAAACAATAAAGAGATAGGTTATTCTACTTTACTAACGAAATAACTAAAGCACCTGCTGCAACAACCAAAGCAATTATTCCTAGCCAGTGGTCTTTGAACTGTCTCTTATACATCCTGTCTACTTTATCCCAGCTTGTTCCGAAGGTTGGCATAGGTTCGTTTGTTAGACGGTCTATATATTTATTCCAGGATTTGCTTTATGTATAGACATGTGGAAAGGAAGTTTATGCACAACCTGTAAAAAAGGTCCCATGATGTTAACAGGAAACAGTCTTTATGAATTTAGATGTAATAATCCTGATGGCAATCGGAGACTTGCCCTCTGCGAAAAAACAGAAATAAATGATAAATTGGAATCTGAACAATACAGAGATATGAAGGGAGATTAAGGTATGATTAAAAAAGAAACATTAGTTGCATGTTCTGACTGCGGTTGTGTTTTTAACAGCACTGCTACAGAGGATGATATATGTCCTGTATGTAAAAGTATAAACTACGATAGCATAGAATGGTAAACCCAAATATCAAGATTTAGCTAAAATGATGTATCTAACATCCATCTCCGATGGAATTTTAAAGACAATACTTAATATGAATGAATTTCCTTTTTGTGGTCATTTAGCATTTTAAAAGTTGGAAATTTTTCTGAGCATTTTTCACACTTCCATTTATCCTTAGAGGCTTCTATGTATGTCATAATCCTACCATCCCTGCTTTCGTATGCTCCAGTTCTGACTTTATAGTAAGCACCATTAAAGTTAACCTGGTATTTCTTTGATTTCCCCAACAAATACTAGAGCTTCAAATTATATTTAATGGTATAAAATTTCAAAGTTTAGTGAGGATGTAAATGAGAGCAAGCGAGTCATGTATCCTCACTAACTTCCTTCTCCGAGGAGGCATGATTATTTATGTCAAAAATATTATTTTAAAGTTAAGGTTAGCTTAGTTAACAAATTAGCCAACCCCTGCTGGTGATTCTGGTGATATGCTATGGTCTTTGTCTTTATGAGCTTCTAATGTTTGATTGCTATCAAAGGTCTTGCCACAAATTGAACAGGTAAAGGCTTTGGTTCTTCTTGATACATTTGAAACCCTAGACATCTTCTAAATTATTTGGTTCAGAAATTATTAAAGTTGAATGTCAGCGGATGGAGGGAAAAATTGGTAGTAAACCCTCCAGTCCGTTATATGCCTATGGACAATAGGTAGGACGTGTCAAGAGTCAAACTTTTAACACTTCCTTAACAAAGTTAAATCGGTTACTTGGCTTTTAGAGTCTGAATTGAAAATAGTGATTTTGAGATATTACCTAACTCCGAAATAAAAAAAGTACTAAGTTATTTATTACTTCCAGTGGACTTTTCTAACATGGGTGGTGGGTTCTGACTCATTGCTACGAGCAATTTGTCATCTATTTCATTGATTGCCTTGAGTGCTTCTATTGCTTTTCCATCAGCTATGTTTTTCTTTACATCCTCTAGTGTTTTCCTGATGTCTTGTACATCTGATGTTGTCAACTTAGGATTGTTTGAAGCAGTCTGGTTCATAGTGGTTATGGATTGATTTTGAGTGTAGCAGTCTTATTCGTAACCATAAAGGCTGTTATTTACTATTGTTTCAAGTCCGTTCAGTAACTATTCCTGAACCTGCTTTCCCCAGTTTAAGTCTTAAGTAATTTTTTGACCTAAACCTATTACCTCAAAACTTCTCAGTTTGATTATCAATTGAGTGATGAATGAAATCTCTATCAATTAGGTCTGTTTATAACTCTACCATGCAAGCAGATAACCTGAGTGTTGGTTCCTTGTTATCACATGTATCTCCTGCGGAAATAACCTGCTATTAGTTCCACTGTTAGTGCAGGTTGCTCCATGAAGACAGAGATTTTGATTATTCGTTCCATTGTTTATGCATGAGCTACTTCTACAAAGGTTTGATTGTTTGCTGCTAATTGCAGTATTACTGCACTCAAACCCTTTCAAACACAAATTGCTTTGTTGGCTAGAAACTCCTTCATTTAAACAGATGAATTGGGAGGAGCAAATATTTTTTTGTTTACTATTTAACCCAGAGTTTGCACACAATATAAAATTTTGAACCACAACTATTATGTTGACTGCTTTCTTCTCCAATGTTTACACAATCGAAGCCTGAGACACAATTATTTCCCTGCTTATTGTGGTCTCCGAAATTTGAACACCTGAAATTCCCAGCGCAATTATTGTTTTCGATACTATGGTCTCCCATGTTCTGACAAGTAAAAAGTGAAGCACAATTATTGTCTTGGTTACTCTGGTCTCCTATGTTCTGGCACATAAT
>DASWDL010000236.1:0-1595 GCA_036395315.1 Nitrososphaeraceae archaeon | reverse complement strand
GATTTTATTCTATCCGAGTTAACCCTTTTTACCTTCAAATTTCCATAAGTCCTATCCTCTTCCTTACTGTCATCACCAACTGTTAATACTTGAACAGAGATTCCGGATTTGGCCAGTTCGTTTGAAAGTGCATAAACATGTCTGGCAAGTCCGCCCACTATCCTAGGCGGATACTCCCACGTAAGCATCAATACGTTCAATATATCTTATTTTCCTCCCCTCTTGCTATTAGGTTGTAGATCGAGTGATCGAAATGTTTTAGCTTTTCCAGTGGGACGTCGAATTTGTTCAAGTATTCAAAGGTAGATTCGCCTGTATCCAATAGTACGTAATTTGCGTACGAAAGGCAGAATCTTTTAATTTGGTCAATTTCATTCGCCTCTTCATCTAAAGATTTCTTCTTAATCCCAGTGTAAAAGTTGTTTCCAGACAAAATCAATGGAATTTTGTAACTCCACTTTAGTAAGATGCCTGCTACCCAGGAAGCTGACCCGTGGGCATGAATCAGGTTAAACCTATTTTCCTTATATATTTCAGAAGCTTGTCGGGAGAGTGTAAGGCCGCTCACCCATAACTTATTAACTTTAGTAACAAAGTGCTTGATGTTACTGTCATGAGGATTAACAAAATACGGATGATAATTTGGGGTGGGCTTGTGACGCAAGTTTTTTCTTAAACAGACTATAGTGAGCTCAAAGTTATTAGAGATATCGTCTATTACTCTCTTTATTGCATTCGAGTTGTATTTTTCACTCAAATAGGCAGAATTCTCTAGTAGCACTAATACCCGGAAAGTTGATAGACCTTTCAAGTCTTACTAATTAATATATGTACAACAATTCTTTAATGTCTTTCACGTATCAAGCTGTCGACCGCCCACTCAATAATCTGGCAAAAAATTGTGCTCCCATTCTAGAATCTCTTCAACTCCAATCATGGGAATTTTCACCCAAGTCGGCCTATTATTTAACTCGTAGAGGAGCTCGTATACCAGCTTTTCTATTAAAAATGGCATCAGGCATTCTGTCGCTGAATGCTTATCAGGCGGCACGATAGTAAACGAGCTTTCCATGCTGGCAGCTTGCCAATAGCCTTGTAGGAAGGACCTGCTCAGCCTAATATTCCAGTCTTTGGCCCATTTTATCAAATCAGATGTTAAGCCACGATAATCTGGTCTATTTGGTTTATTTATGAGAAGGGGAGAATAGGTTGAATAACTAAAAGACCTTAACATTCCCGCAACGTCTTTGAGAGCACTAAATTTGTCTCTTCTGTAATTTAATGGGCGCGCAGGTTCCCCTTCAAAATCTATAATCATAAAATCGCCACCAATCCTTAGGACCTGTCCTAGATGATAATCCCCATGAATTCTAATCTTCGATAAATTATTTGTAATAAGTAAATTTAATTTGTCAAGAACGGATGGAAGAAATTGCCTTAATGTAATCAAAAGATCAGGCCTGGGAAAACCAAAAAAGTTTTTATCAATTACTTTATCCGTTATCAGATTTTCGAAGGTAAAAAAATTATCCTGAATTACTGATTTCCACTTATCAGTATCGACCTCGTTTATGGACTCTTTCTTAAAAACATCA
>DASWDL010000235.1:0-3529 GCA_036395315.1 Nitrososphaeraceae archaeon | reverse complement strand
AAACCTCTTAAATTGAGTAACGATATATGGTGACTTGCCAAGAAGAGCATATGGCATAGCGCCACCAGTCCCAACAACAGTGAAAATGCTTCCATTTGGATTGACATAAACTGAAGTATTTCTATCGGTTATTATTGGTGTAGATGAATTCGTTTGATTAAACCTGAGAGGATAGGATCGCTGCTAATTATGATTGTGCCCCTCTAGGACTAAATCTACACCGTAATAATCAAATAATAGGTGATAAATATCTCGCAACGAATCTTGGGATGGATGTTGAGACGGTGAAGTATACATGGGCTTGTATAGATAGACCACAACCCAGTTGATAGACTTGTTCTGGGAGGCAGCACACAGATCATTACTTACGAAATCATGTTGCCCAGACTCATCCCGTAAAAGCCTGTATGGGACAGTTTGATTACTAAAGGGTATTACGGATGACATCGCTAGAAAGTGTACATTTACATAGTTGAAAGAATAATACGGATTAGTAAGATTAACGTAATCTTGCAATCGGCTATTGTTACTAGTATCAGAGTCATGTTCTCCAATCACTATTCTAGTTTTATTAATTAAAGGAGACATTATCTTAAACCAGCAGCCAGTATCACTTTGATATGAAAAGTCCTCTAATGCTTATACCAATTCTGGACTCTTTCTCTGAATATTATTTATGGTTCGTTCAGTCCATGTATTACATGCCCAATCCCTTGCTGCTGCAAAATTAAATTCTGACTGGATTGACGATGTATTGTTCGCTAAATTTTCAGCATGAGTGTAATTCACGACATTATATACATATACCATCAAAAAAACGGTTGCGAAAAACGTGATGAAAGAGATATCCAGATCTATTAATTTCAAATGATCTTTATTATTCTGGACAGTTTACGATTTATTTGTTTCTTATTCGATACCCAAATGGTGAGGAAGTTTTAACTTACGGGAGATATTCTGTATATTGCTCCATTTGTTGAATCAAATGTAAGAACATATAAATAACCATCAGGTCCGACCTCAAGATCCGTAATTCCACCAAAACCATATCCAAAAATCGTACCTTGGTTTTCTTTCATAGTATTGGCTATTTTGTCTTTCAGAACGCCATCAAGAACCAGTTGCGTTCGATCATTATTTAGTTTAAAGTGATAGACGTTCCCAAATTTAATATCACTTACGAAAATATCATTTTGATATTTAATCCCTAATTTGTCAGAGTTCATAAATACTATTGCAGTAGGTCCAATAGGTGCAAGCCAGCTAAATTCAGGACTACTGTACCTGCCTTTTCCGTTAAAGTTCTCCAATTTCACCGACTCTATTGAAGTGCGTTTATCGATCCTCTCACTAACATTATTGACAACCCATACGCCTTGCACTTTAGCCCAACCACTATTGAATCCGGGCTCCACTAAATTAATCTCATCCCCAAACGTAGGACCATTTTCAGTGTCCCACATCTTCTTCGTAATAGGATCAAAATCAAAACCAAAACTATTCTTTATTCCATATCCATAGTAGAGATTTAAAATAGGCATAGTGCCAAATATTCCGTCGTCTACTGGGGCACCATCTTGAGTCATCCTTAGAATCCCCGCCCGTCCGTCAGGACTAGGTCCATTATTATAGTTTTGAGCTTTTGTTTCGTACTTAGATGCATTAAATGACCCATCCATATCGCCTACAGTAAAATATAGATTACCATTAGGACCAATTTTCATTTTACCACCTATATGACTAGGAGCTGGATTTATTGGAAGATCGAGTAGTAGCCTTGGATTTATCAAGCTATTATCCGATAATTGGTATACACCCTATTACCTAAAGTAATCCCATGACTATGATAAGTAGATTTAAACTCTGTGTAATATAAGAAAATGTTGGTAATGTTTCGGGATTCATTTTTAGAAACAGCAAGTCCATCTAGACCTCTTTCATCAGTTTTGTCTACATTAACCTTGATTAAGGGTTTATTTTGAAACTGACCATTTATTACACGTTCAACTGACCCATCTTTCTCTGAAACTATGATGTCATTTGGACCAAGAAATGCCATACTAGTAGGATATTTTAGTCCAGAGAATATTCTTTGAATCTGAAGTCTAGAATCATTGAGAATCGGTCCACCTGGTGATATCAACGCTCGACCCCTTGCTGAACCTTCAGATGCGCTGGAAGTGTTGTGCAGTGTAGAATAAATAAAAATTAGTATGATAAAATAAGCTAGAAGGGATCTTAGCATCGTTGTCAATTGTTGATATAGTTCTGACTAACGTATTCAAATATTGTGCTTCCCCTTCTAGTTCTGCCAATGTGCATACTAGTTAACCCTTGAAATCAGAAAAATCACCTCATCAAGCACCCAATTGCATGACCTTGAAGTGAGCAGATAGTCTGGTTTAATCTAGAAAGACATCTACTTCGGCGCATAAATTTTTTTACCTTCTCCTAGCCTAATGATATTATCGTGTAATTCTATATATCCAATATCATCCCTAATCTTATTCAAGAGACGAAGGAAATAGCCAAAGTCAAGCATTGGTTTGAAATATTCGACCCACATTTCATTTATTTTGAAATCAGTTGAATTTCCTTCTTTCACAGCCTTTTTATGTCTCTCACAAAGTTCTCTTATTATTTTGAAAGAGTATGCTTTGTAGTCTGAATCTGGTATAATATTGCATGGTTCTTGTTGATTATCTAGCACTTAGATTCTTTATACTGTATTCCAACTATATGTGCTTCTTACTACATCAAATATGAGATCCAAGGGACGCGATCAAACTTATCAGAGCTCTGGAATCTCCTTGTACAACATTTGATTCCTACATAATGTGATGACTACAAACATCGATCATGGGTTCTTGACGTGTAATTCATGGTTGTCTTAATCAGCAATATAGTCTTCTGACTGTTTTCCCATGCAAATTTAGATGATAATTGTCAGAATAAGGAACTATTCCTGTCTTGCTATTCCATATCGATATTGCGTACTATTAGCTTGAGGCAGAGCTTTCATTTAAAAGAATATCACTAGCGGATATCATACATTGTCTATGAACAATTTATAAAGGATCTTGCAGGAGTCAACCTAATGTCAAATAACAGGTCTCTAAACCTGACTATCTTAATGGCTGCAATAGCTTCTTTAATTCTAATAATCGCTGCAACTAATACAGGCTATGTGTTTGCAAGGCAAAAATTTACTGCAAGTCTTTCAGGAAATAATGAAGTTCCCCCAGTAAACACTAATGCAGGTGGCGAAGCAAAATTCACAGTAATCAACGATAATACAACGATAAAGTACAGGATTAACATAACTGGATTAACTGATGCAAATGGAGCCCATATTCATACTGGAAAAGAAGGAAAGAACGGCGCGGTTATTGTTGATTTGATGAAAAATAGCAAGAAAAATGATATTGCCACTGGAATTGTGATAAGAGGAAATATTACTGATTCATCATTAACAGGTCCAATTAAAGGTAAAACTGTAGCGGATCTGATCTCTGCAATGAGTAATGGA
>DASWDL010000234.1:0-2851 GCA_036395315.1 Nitrososphaeraceae archaeon | reverse complement strand
TATGACAATCGATGGTATGGGATCACTGGTCATTATGTTCGATGCGACGATTCGTAGTTTGCTTTCTACCAAGTGTTTACTTATCAATTCAACAATTCGCTTAGCTGAAACTTGGCCCTCAATCTTACCATTGTGAACTATAGGTAAGGTTCTCATCCTGTAATGACTCATTATCCGTGCAGCTTCGCTAATTACACTGTCCCTATTCAATTCGGGAATGATTTTTCCAACTAATGATGGCCTTGTGGTTATGATGTCTTTAATTCCTATAATATCCCTGATAGTCAATGTCCCTATTTTTCCTGATAACTCTATGAATACGTCGTAAGAATTGGTTTCATCAAGGATGCTGATTATTTTTGATAGGGCCACATCCTTGGATATCATAATGGGAGGATCCATTGTAGGATAGAGCAAATCAGCTCATCTCAGTTAGTTATTATATGATTATATGAAAAGTTAGTTATGACTGCAAATATTGCGATTAATGGCTTTGGTAGAATAGGCAGGTGCTTCCTTAGAGCTGCTCTAAAAGACAAGGAGTTTCATGGGTTGGCAAGGATAGTAGCACTAAACGAACTGACTGATTCCAAGACACTCGCACACCTATTCAAATATGATTCGACATTTGGAAGATATGAAGGCGACATAGTGACTAATAAAGATGAAATTGCCATAGACGGAAATAAAGTGAAAGTATTATCTGTAAAAGATCCTTCTGAACTACCCTGGAAAGATTTGGATATTGATCTTGTTGTTGAATCTACAGGCAAATTTAGCGATGCCAAGGCGGCAATGAAACATATAAGCGCCGGAGCCAGGAAAGTAATAATTTCAGCTCCTGCTACCAATCCCGATGCGACCATATTAATGGGAATAAACGATAAAACGTAGGATGATGATAAACACAAGATAATTTCAATGGCTTCCTGTACGACTAATTGTCTTGCGCCGGTACTTAAGACAATTAATAATAATTTTGGCATAGAAAGTGGATATATGACCACTTGCCATGCATATACTAACGATCAAAGAATTTTGGATCTTCCGCACAAAGATCTCAGAAGAGCACGTGCCGCCATGATGTCGATTATACCGACTACAACTGGCGCTGCAAAGGCAATTGGTTCTGTTATACCAGAACTAAATGGTAAAATGGATGGTATGGCGTTGAGGGTTCCAGTAAGTAATGGTTCCATAGTGGACATGGTTCTAACGTTAAAAAATAATGTTACTAAGGATGAGGTCAATAAAGTGTTGAAAGATTCATCAAATAGTAAGATGAAAGGTATCATGGCGTATACAGAAGATCCCATAGTATCTTCAGACATTATTGGTGAATCACATTCTTCGATTGTAGATGGCCTTAGCACCATGGTACTTGGAGGAAAGAGCAACTTAGTTAAAGTCATGTCTTGGTATGACAATGAATGGAGTTTTGCTTGCAGATTAGTAGATTTGGTAAAATTCATCGTGAGAAAGATGCGACCTATTTAAATCAAAATAAAACGGCTTACTAAAATGAAATAGTCACATTGGAAAAATAAAATTATTTAACAACCAAGACGGGACAATGAGCATATGTTACTACTCCTGAAGCAATACTTCCTAGTAGCATTCTTTTTAATCCTGACATGCCTTTAGACCCAATAACAATCAAGTCCATTTTCTTTTCTTCTGCGTATTCCACGATAGCCTTTACTACAGAAGTACTGCTAATGACAACATCTGTCCTAACGCTTATATTAGTTTCAGAGGCCTTTTGTTTCACTGCATCTACATATTTCTGTCCTCCTTCCATAACGCTCATCACAGTTCCTTTTAGAGGACCTGGCAATCTTGCTGTATCAACGTCTTCCATATAATCATATCTTATATCAGAAGGGATTACATACAAGGCAGTCAGTTCTGCTTGATGTTTTTTCGCAAGATCTATTGCCTGATTTCCTGCATTTAAAGAAGCTTTGGAACCATCCACTGCAATTAAGATCTTCTTGATTGTCCTATTTTCCTTGCTCAATAAACATGTACTGCATTTATTATTATATAGGGCTTTAGTACAAGTAATTGAGTCTCATAGAACAGCATACTAAAGAAAAGAATGAATGGGTAATGTTAAGAACTGGTGATGCTGAAATGATTAGTAAAAGTTCTATTTCTATTTATAAAACAAAAGTTCCTTTCTACAAAAACATATTAATTATTATGTACAATAATGCAATAAACTACCATGTTTTCAGCAGTAACAGTGGTTTGAAGACCGCTAAAGCACTTGTGGACGCGCTTTAGTATTCTAAATAGATTTTAAGATACTAATTTAAAAGATGGGCAAAATAAAAGAACAAGTCTGGTCTGGGCGCGTCGGGAACCAAATTGTTAACAATTCGGATCCAAAGTGAATTGAATCATCTTTTCATGACATTGCTAGACTGTTGTGTCCTACGTAAAAAAACTTTGGAACAGTACCAATAAGTTGACTTTGCATGGATGTCGGATATGTTGTGATCAGCTCATGCGCCTTACTTGAAAATAATCCTTGTAAAGGATTAAAACATCTTCTTAATCTTTCAACTATCATTTATGCTTAATTTTTTCGTATTATTATCACGGATGACTGTAAATTTACTTTACTAAATCTGTTAAAGAGGTCTTGCTTTCTTTCCTTTTGATTTCGAGCTAAATCTATTCTCTAGCTCTATTTGGGTGATTTATTTTCTGCATATTTACATTATAAATGATAATTTTTCCATATCAAATTCTATCAATTATAGAACTAGGAATTGATATTTTTCTACCGACAATATTAACAATTTCACTCCATACTACGTCCTTAACTCCTTCCATTGCCTTT
>DASWDL010000233.1:0-10153 GCA_036395315.1 Nitrososphaeraceae archaeon | reverse complement strand
TAATTTAAGAAAATAATCTAAATATTTATTCGCATATCAAAGGGTTGACATATATTGAAATAATCCCTGCATTAACTACTAAACTAAAAATTGCTTAAAACCACAAGAATTTCAAAGTCCTCGATTATCTACCTCTTATTGGTCTTTGCGCCGATTGCAGTTGGCCTTGAATATATTCACGTCGATCATTTAATTTTATTTGTGGTAGCCCTAATTGCATTAATTCCGTTGTCTAAACTAATTGGTGATTCTACAGAACATCTTGCTACACACTATAGTGCGACTCTTGGCTCTCTCCTCAATGTAACATTTGGAAACGCAGCAGAAATAATAATTTCAATTGTTGCCATAAACGCCGGTCTACTTGAACTAGTAAAAGCTTCTATTACTGGTTCTATATTGGGTAACATAATGCTTATCTTTGGTTTAAGTTTGATTGCAGGCGGATTACGCCAGAAAGAACAGGTTTTTAATAGGGAAAATGCGGGATTGCAGTCTTCATTAATCTTTCTGGCGATAATCGGTTTAGCAATCCCTACTATACTCGCAGCTACAATATTAAATCCGATGGATGTTGAAAACCAGGCAAAGCTGCAAACTTTGAGCGATATTCTTGCAGTCGTGCTGATCAGCGTCTATATTGCTGGAATTATCTTTACCTTTTTTACTCACAAATACTTATTTGTTCCTCCCAGCAATGCGGATGAAGCTCTAGAGCATGATCTTTTTTACTTGAGCAAAAAAAGATCCTTCATTTTGTTAGGAGCAAGTATGCTAGGGGTTGTTGCAGTGAGTGAAATTTTGGTCGGATCCGTTGAAGAGACTAGTAAGCAGTTTGGTTTTGGTGAGATGTTTGTTGGAGCAATTATTGTGGGGATTGTGGGCAACGCTGCCGAACATAGTAGCGCGATTATGCTAGCAAAAAAGGGAAAAATCGACATATCTATAGGAATAGCAGCAGGGTCGGGAACACAGATTGCTCTTTTTGTTGTGCCAATCCTTGTCATGGTAGGAGTCGTTCTGGGTCAGCCCTTCACTCTCGAATTTACTTTGTACGAATTGGCAACACTATTTCTTGCTGCAATAATATTGAATTTGATTGCACATGATGGAAAAAGTAATTGGTTTGAAGGCATAATGTTGACAGCAGTGTATCTGATAATTGCAATTGGATTTTATTTTATTGGTAATTCCCGATAAAAAATTGTTATCGGGGCAACGGTCCAATCAAAAGTTTATGTAATACTAATTTACACAAAAGTATGACTAATGATCGCTAGCTGGAGAAGCTTCGTCAAAGCATGACTGCTACCGATATTTGGGGTTTTGTCATTGTATCGATACCTACTATGATTATCCTGGGCCTTAGGCATGCCCTCGATAGCGACCACATCATTGCCATAGATAATCTAGTGAGACTTCATAACGCAACAAAGAAAACAAGATGGGTTGGAACGGGATTCAGCGTTGGACATTTGGCATCAGTACTAGCAGAAATGATTTTGATAATTTATATTATGGGTAATATTACGGGAGCAGATATCTTTCCGTTTTGGGGCGGTCTCATAGGCGCAGTTACCCTAGCAATTATAGGAGCTGTAAACATTTACTCAATGAAAAGATGGGGAAAAACAGGGTCTGCCATTCTGGCCAGCAAGATTTTGGCTAGAACTGGGGTTCTTGGCCCATTTGGCTCCGCCTTTGTTACGGGGCTAGTATTTGGGTTAGGATTTGATACCGCCACTCAAATTTCTGCTATTACTCTTTCTGCGATTGCCTCTGTAACATTGGGTGTTCAGGCAGCATTGATATTGACAGGCTTTTTTGCTATAGGGATGATTCCGATAGATACTCTCGATAGCGTAGTACTTCGATCGGCTTTTTCAAGAATATTTGGGACAAAAGGATTCAGATATATATCATATGCTTTGAGCGCTATGACCATGACTGTTGCAGTAGCTAGCTCCTACAAAGTTATATCAGGTTCTGATATTTTACCAGACATTACAGGACCTCTCTTCGCGGGGTTGATCATTATGATTTCTTTTGTTTATGCCTTAGCAGCAAGTAAGGGAAAAAGAAATGTCATATCGAGGAATTCCCTATTTATTGAGAACCACGAACGTCATGACCCAGCATATAATCATGATATGTATTTTACTAGGAGGGAAAATAGAGATTAGGATATTTTTTAGACTTAAATAGTAGGATTAAGCATTTACCTTCGAGAATCTTTGCGTATTTTTACGTCTAAAATATCTGTTATCGACTCTGTCCATACTTAATCCTAAGATTTTCTTAGGTTAAGACCGGCAATACTGGGGTAACTTTCTTGTACATGATTAACATCCTGCAATATGGATACAAAAGTGCCTGCCATAACTATGTGATTAACAGTGTAACACATTTCACAAAAATTCTTCATTCCTCGAGGTTCCTATTCCAAAACAAGATGAAGATCATAATGTTCTAGGTACTGCGCAAAATTGGTTAATTTTGCTAAGGTTTTCTCCTATCGCTTCCTTATTCTTCTAGATTTCATTTTCTTTTTCTTTAAGATAGAAATTTCTTGAAGTCTCCTAGATTGTTCGATACCGACAACAGGTAACTGTGAGGTATCTAGCATTCCGATTTGTGCCAGAAGCGATGCTTGATCCCAGTAAATATGCTCATGAACAATCTTGTTCTCTTTAAATTTCATTACTACAACATGTGGAAGCTCAACATATTTTCCAGTGGGTGGGATATTGGGTAGCATGGACCTAATTTCCCTATCATGAGTAAAACTCAATATAAGCTCATCAACTACCTGATCTTTTCCGACAGTTCTCGAAATGGGGATAATCTTAGTATCGGGGGCATATGGCCGATGAAATCAGTCTTATAAAAGTTATACACACTTTGGTAACCTACACCTCCTGTCAGAACCGGCACATGATGAACCGTGGGGTCATTGATCATTGTTTTCATAGTAGCTTCTACGTTCTTGTAGACAAATTCGTTTTTTACATGTCTATCAAAAATTGAACCAAGGTTTGACCATTTAAGAGGTTTAAGCTTTCTCATTTGCCTATTATGAGGCTAGAACCAGTCTCATATTTTTGCTTTTATTAAGTTATGAGGATAAAGCTGAAATAAAATTAAATATAATTTAAAATCGCTAGTCGAGCAAGCGAATAATATTATTTATTATTTAGCGAAAGTGCTTCTTTACACTTGAGATAGGAATATCAATTACCGAGCAAAATTTATCCCTTTCATATCTTATTCGAGCCATCCAATTAGAAAGATCTGAAAAAGGTAGCATGAATTATCTTTACAGTTTATACTCAAGATGACTCACATCGCATTCTCCATGGAAGGTGAGAGTCTCTTAGCTTCGTTAGCTGCCATTCAGGAGCTCGGAAGCGATAGAACCAATAACCGCTATCGAAATCTTACTGGTATCAACAGTCAGATGTTTTTCTTTTACAGGTTCATAAATTTTTTTCATCCTCAAGTAAATCGAGATGTCGGCGTCAGAATAATCATGTTTTCTGGTCCTTAATCTTGATACAACGATATCCTCTGGGCAGTTGCATTCTATAACATAAATCACATTATGAGGAATATTCAGCTTCCTAGCCGCTTCACGTCTCGACCTTTCTTGTGAAAAAGTACCATCAAGAATGCAATTTATATTTGCATCACGAAGATAACCTGCTATTAATAACATAACATCATAAACTAGTCTTCTTTCTTTCCTACCATACAGGGGTTTCGGAAATAGTTCTTTCCTTATCTTATCTGTTGATAATACAACGGCATTTACTAGAGGAGCAAGCTGTCTAGCCAGTGTTGTTTTACCCACACCTGGTAAGCCGCATATCATAATTATCATTACTTGCACTTTTATTTTCAAATGCAAACTATATTTATACTACTTTAAGGGAATAAGAAATCTATTCTGAGGATAATCACACAAACTTATTCTAAATTTTATAAATATACTTTTTATTTCTAACTAATCGAGTCCTACGGATTCCACCTAATTATGGAATAAACTTACTTCTTGCGCACATTTATGGTCAGTTTCCCAATGTTACTATCTTCTTGCCTTGTGAGTAAAACTATCCAAACCCGTAAAATTTGGACTGGGAGTATAAATCAGAGTATGAGTAGTCTGATTTATTTCACTCAAAGTCCCGTTTGAGGGACGAGAGTTTATAAATGAATGAAGGGTGTCACCGTCTGCGTCTGTTCCTCCTAAGGTGATGTTAACAGGAGTGTTGATCGGAGTCGTAACGTTTTGATGTTTGACAACCGGTGGAGTGTTAATGGGTGTGACAGATTTGATAGTTATCGAGACCTTGGCAGTATTACTTGTTGAAGTTCCATCGCTTGCAGTAAATGTGAAGCTATCTGATCAAGTATATCCTCGGTTCGGGTTATAAATAACAGATCCAGTATCTTTATCCAATGAGCGCAGTGATCCATGGGCAGGGAATGACTTTATCGAGTAGGTCAAAGCATTTCCATCCTTATCGCTAGCGTCAAGTGTTATGGACGTAGATGGTTGTAGTAACACTCTGTGAATTGGCAACAGGTGGAGTGTTTACTGGATTAATTTGTACCGTCGTGGTATCAGTTGATTCCAATCCTCCAATGCCAGTCACGGCTAATCGGAAGGATAAGGTAACGCTATTACTATTGTCACTAAGTTGAGAGGCGGAGGGAGCATCAAATGAGGCTTTTGCAATGTCTGCATTTTTGAGCTTTACTGCAGGACCTCCGCCAATCTGTTTCCAACTGAATTTCGCATCATTACCAACATACAGAGAATGGCTTCCATCTAAGTTCACGCCTTTTGTACCAGCGTCAACACTTTGTGGGGACCCAGCATTTGCAATTGGTGGAGGGCACCCAATATTGTCCATAATTGCAAGAGTAGTCCTGGCTATTTTATCGAGATCGGAAAAACGCAGAACTCCCATTAAATTTTTGACTTTTATTTCATTCATAAATGAGTCAAGCAAGTAACACGAACTGGCATCATTCGTCGTCGCTCTGTCTGATAAGACTTTGATTACTTGGTCGTGTGACGATTCTAGATTTATTGGAGAGTTAATATTTCTTACTTGCAACTTAAGTTCTTGAACTGCCCTGAGCGGAGACTCTATTTCCCACATGAAGTTTGGAGGATTGGGATCTTTATTTCCCGAAGTATCAACTGCTCTTACTTGAAAATTATGGGTACCTTGTTCATGTAAGTCTGTATAAGTACAAATATTGATTCTATTGTTTGATATGTCTACTATCGTCTTGCCTAATTGCCACGATCCACCATCTAACCTACATTCGTAATGTCTTATCCCGACCAAATCGGTCCCGTTGAATACAAAATTAATGTCATCAGATGGTGTGGTAATCCCAAAAGTAATTGAACCTAACCAGCCAACAGTTACGTTCCCTAGGCCAGTTTCGGGCGGAGTAGTATCCCTGACTGATATGTTAAATGCGTTCATACCAATGTTACCTGCTTTGTCAGTAGCCGTGCACCGCAACTTGGTTTGGCCAAGTGGGAATTCAGAGCCTGAGGGAGGATTACAATTTGGAACAACATTTCCATCGACAATATCTCTTGCAGTGGCGTTATAATTTGCTATTCTGCCCCCAGGGCCGGTAGCCTCTAGGATCATGTCCGATGGCACCGAGAGAATTGGGGGAGTAGTATCTCTCACGGTAACCAAAAACGATCTTGTTTCGGAAGATCCAGCCACTCCACAAGTTACTGTATTAGTTCCAATTGGAAATATCGATCCTGAGTCCGGATTACAATTTACGGAAACCTTGTTTCCACCAGCATCTGACGTCGAAGCAGAATACTTGACTAGCGCTCCATCTGATCCGGTGGCTTCAACGACCTTATTTGGGGGTACTTTAATATTTAGTAGGGCAACATGATTATTAGCATTGTCTGAGCCGGTGGACGGAGACGATGAAGTTTGACCAAGTACTTCATGAGTGAAATCTGCTAAAATTGCGAATGAAATTAGTATAACAAATACTGGAAGGACTTTTTTACCTTGGGACCTGTGACATAATTAGGATAACTTAAGAAATTTAAGAAATTTAAGGTTATTTCAATAGCAAGAGAACCATACTGGCCTAAAAATCCTTTGGAATTTGAAAACTAGATGTATGTTAAGTGGATAATGAGAAATCCTCTTTTTATGTGATATTCCGTATATTTTTGTTTGCGCTTCGGTAACACGGACATCAAAATATTGTAGCTTCCAAAGTTATCTTACATTTATAGTAACAAGACTTTTGGTAATAATATTAATAAAAGATATCTGAAACTACTTTATAATTGTTCTTTGTGATCAGTCCTACCTAGCAGTTCATGGTTAACATTGATATTAATGAACGGTTCCGTGTATCGCGCCCACTAATGGCTACCGCGTTTACTCTGGGATTATTTGTACCTATGATTTTGTCAACATTCATCTTATCATCGGTTGACTTTATTGGATTCATAAAATACGGTCAGGATGACTTTACTAAAATATCGGTATTTGCATTAGAAGGAGGAGAATTTAGATGTACTGACGGATCAGTAGTGAACACTGCGTCGGAATGTCCCTCAACTGATCAATGCCCCTCTTCTTCAGAAGGAAATGATTTGGTTCAATGCACTACTGTTCACAATTTTCAAAAGGATAATGAAGAAAGGGCATCTATACACTGCTCTGATAGGCCACGGTCTTCATTATTATCTTCTTCTTCACACTGTTCCATTTCATCGAAATCACCAAATGCTCAAGAAAATGCTGCGCAAACTGAAATTCAGAATGCGATTCAAAAGTTACAAAACGAAACTACGACGCTATCAAGCTCAAGGAATTCACTAAATATATCCACCGATAAAAAACTCTATGGAGAAGGGGAAATCATTAACATTACTTTAAGTAATAGTGGTGATCAGAATTTAATCTTCTCTCCCGTTAATTCTGCAGTAACAATAAAGAATTTGAATACAAGTGACGTCTATACTCCGTCATCAATACTCACTAAATCTATAATACATCCTGGTCAGTCCAAGATATTTACGTGGGATCAACATGATTATACTGGCCAACTAGTTAGTCCTGGAGATTACAGTGCAATAATATCTATAGGGCCACTTATTTCTAACAGTTCGTTTGTTATATCCAACTAGAGGTTCTTGTTCTTACATTTTTAGCTTTCGTAAGAAATCTTTAGTGTTAGCAAATCGAAAGACGGACATTGATAATGGGGTCACTTAACTATTGATCTGATTAAAGCAGAAGTATTTCTTAAAAGAGTGGTATAAACATTCCAAATGGTGTTTAATTGCCAGGGATTGGTAAGTTAATCGCAGAAAAAGTACAATCATTCACACCAATTTCGAGTGACCCGTCGCTAAATAGTCCTCCTCCTTTTAACTACCCTGTAAAGACGGACCCACCTAGGACAGATGAGCTCAAGAAACCGTTTTCACAGTCTGCCATATGACCGGTGGCAAATCCGAAACAGCCATTGTACTTCACTTTCTTAGTATTCCAGAATGTGGATGCAAAGTGGACAGATAGCGGGCACCAATGATGATTAAGGATAGAAGAAAAGATCTCGTAGCAAAACTTAGAAACACTCCCCTTTTTCTTTTGCAAAGACATAGTATTCCCGATTCGGGTTAGCCATGAATGTCATGCTAGACCAAGCAAGGTTCGTTATACAAAAAAAGCAGGAAGGTTGTTCTTTCCTCTTTAGAATATGCCTATGATTGTTTGATGAGTTTTTTGAAATGTTCAGAGTTTTTGCTCATTTCTTCGTTCCACGTTTGCTCCGTATAACCGTGCACATTTATTCCATGCTCTTTCGCATTCCTAAATAATTCTTCTTCCGTTTCTCCATACATTGTGTGTGTACAAACCGGATCCCCGGCATCCTTGCAGTTTATCGAGAGAGTCATTACAAGATAGCTACATTAAAAATACTTAAATCTTTACTATTGGAATTCTTTAGAGTCCCACTAACATGTTTGATTAATGATATTGTCCTTCAAGTGTATAACTACTAATAGTCACTTCACTTTCTACCTAAACCTAGTATCACAATTATTATTTTCTCGTTATTATAAATTAATCTCATACTCGTACTCCAAATCGCTACTCAAAACGACCGGATGACGAGGAAGAATTCATTGTCATGGTTAAATGGATGAAAACGGCTAACCCCGTTAACATCCACTTTAGCTATGAACATCGAAGCTTCAGTTTTTAACTTTGTCTAAATCCTATAATATTGATATCAGTCATTATTTCTGTTGTAATCTAAGCCGTCGGTAGGTTTTCAAATTCGGGATATACTCATGAGCAATTACCAACTTGGCTCCTTCGCCCTCATATGGAGTATATCATACAGTTTATTATCCATGAAAAAAATCAGACCTTTCCAAGTAATTTCGTCTAGCCTAGCTGCTTTTTCTTAATCACTAGGGGTTTATCGAGCAACGACCACTTGAATATACCAATGGAATTAACTACACGTTATTATTGTAAGTCTTACTTCACGCGTGATTAGGTCTTTGAATTTGCTGGTTGTATTATCCTAGGCACTGTCACTTAAATTATTTCGCAGTTACTATTAGAAGTATCCTCCTTCGGAGTGAAGTCAACTAGTGTATCAACACCTTCCCCACAGTCAAAGACATCATGGCCTGGACCTCCAACAAGGACATCGTTGTCAGGGCCTCCATAAAGATGATCATTCCCTTTTCCTCCATACAGAGTATTTCCTCCACCACCAAAAACTAAATTGCTACCCGAATCACCAAAGAGAAAGTCGTTACCATCCTGACCAAAAAGTGTGTCCGAACCCTCGCCGCCCTGGATTGTGTCATCTCCATCACCACCGTAAATTACATCCGCATCACGAAACCCCTGAATGAAATCACTTCCATCTAGCCCGTATATAGTTTCAGGTCCATTCACTCCTAATACTTTGTCATTATGATCCGTGCCTACACAATTTGTTCGAGGAATAAAACCGTTTCCAAAGCACCGAATCAGGTTGCCGACACCGCCAGTCAAGGATTTAACACTTTGAGTACCCAGAATATGCGTAGCATATAAGGAGTGAGCAGGCAAGACTGAAATAATAATAATAATGACAGCTAAGCTAAGTAAAACTGTCGCAATTCTCAGCCTTGACCATCTAATCAATGAATTTATACTTTTCCGAAAATATAAATGAGTATGGAAAGTGGCTTCATATACTTTATTCCATAACTCAACTAGTCAACAGAATTATTGTTGGGTAGATATGTCTAACGTAATTCACTATAGTAAGTAACCTATATTTTCTATCTATCTTAATGAAACAGTCAGATCTTATAAACAGGAACAGTTGTCAGAAAACCCGTTAAAATTAATCTCATACTGGATTGTAGATGAAATAAATAAAAAAGACGGTGTAAACCATCCGAAATTGCATACCAATCGCTACCAGTGAAAGAATTGATAATCAACTAAATATTGTTAGTTTTTTATTCCATCACGAAATAGAAATTAAGGAGAGGCAGAATGTAATGATCAATATATTATGATATACTGAATATTACTTCATCTTCTAAGGACCCTGAACCTAGAGAAGCTATATAATCTCCTGACGGTACTTGAGTACCGTTCAAACTAATTTGGTCCCATGTAACAGATCTCGAATCGTTCGGATTTAGGGTAGTTATTACCTGAGCTGAAAAAATTGGATAGGTTTCATTGGTTTGTATGCTTCTTATAGTAAGGCCTAAAGCGGAGTTCGGAAAGATTAGTGGTTTTTCTCCGGTATTACTTATGGTGATGTTTACTGTTTCGCCAGGTGAATAAACAGTTTTGTCAGTAGTCACAAGAAGAGCAGAATTATTTTGGTTTTTAGCTCCGCTTACGGGAGCGGAAATACCTTGGTAGTTAGTATTAACTCCGATTTGATTAGCTGACTGGGGAGATGCCAACTTTGATTCGTTCTGGGCATTAATATCATTAGCGATCAAACCCCCAAGCAATAAAAATGAGAATAATCCAATTGCAACTTTAGATGGCTTTGTTCCAAAATAATTATAATTGAGATTGAACATGAACAATTAATTCAATAT
>DASWDL010000232.1:0-12182 GCA_036395315.1 Nitrososphaeraceae archaeon | reverse complement strand
TGGAAAACTAATTCAGCTTCTTATCATAATTGTTAATTTCTGCTGTTAAATACTGAGTGATTTCTGAAATATAAATCCTGTTCTGAATCATGGTGTCCCTGTTTCGGATTGTCACAGTTTCGTCAGCAAGCGTCTGTCTGTCGACGGTTACAGCAAATGGAGCTCCAATTTCCTCGAGTCTTCTATATCTTCTACCTATAGACCCTGATTCATCGTAAAAAACTGAGAAGTCTAGCTTTAGCTGAGAGTATATCTTTTGCGCCGCCTCCCGTAAACCATCTTTTGTTACTAAAGGTAAAATGCCAACTAAAATAGGTGCAAGATATGGCCTTAACCTAAGAACTGTCCTTTCATTTTCAAAATCTTCAAGATACGAATGTTCTAGAATTGCATAAAGGCTTCTGTCTATTCCCATCGATAATTCGAATACGGTGGGGAGAACTCTTGTATTGTTAATTGGATCGATGACACTCAAATTCTGTTTACTGACTTTTGAATGTCCGGACAGATCATAGTCCGCTCTGTAGTTGCATGCCACTAGCTCCAGCCACCCAATACTCGTTTCCACCTCAAAATCAAATGCCGTTGAGGCATAGAATGCCTTTTCATCGCCCGATAGTTGACGGAGGCGAACGCGGTCCATATCCAATCCTGTTTTCTGGTAGAAAAGAACCAGGAGTGCAAGGTAATATGCTATTAATTTGTTAGGGACCAAGCTTTTTGCAACAGCTTGTTCTGAAGAGACTTCGTGATATTTATCGTCAATATATAACTTCAATATTGTATTCTTTACTTCTTCGAATTTTGGTAGGTCGTTAAGTCTATTTGGATTGCAGAAGATTTCAATCTCAGCCTGGTAGAATTCGCGTAGCCGGAGTAAGCTTTGTCTGGGTGCGATTTCGTTTCTGAAGCTCTTTCCAAGTTGTCCTATTCCTAAAGGAAGTCGCCCTCGCATTGTTTTGAATATTCTAGGGAAATCTACAAAAATACTCTGGCATGTTTCAGGTCTCAAATATGCATCATCATCGGAGGGGCCTATGCCGATTCTGAACATCATATTGAATCTACTGCATTTTTCAAAAGATCCCCCACAATTAGGACAATTTAGATGACAATCTTGTATAAGCTTGTCTATGTCTGATTCGCCCAAAAGTTCAGGGACTTGACGGCCTGTCTTTTCAGTAATAAATTTATCCGCTCTAAAAGTTGACCCACACTTATTACACTTAATTATTGGGTCTGTAAAATTACCAATATGACCAGACGCAAGAAATACACTCTTGCTCATGACTTGAGACCCATCAATTTCAAGCATACCATCTCGCCGAATCAGTTCCCTTCGCCATAATTCTAAGAATCTATTTTTCATGTTGGCTCCGTTGGGCCCATAATCCCAAAATCCAGCTGGTGCATCACCGTACATTTCACAAGACGGCGCGTAGAAGCCTCTTTCCAAAGCTAACTTTACTATTGTTTCGTACATGCTCATATCTGCTCGAACCATTTCGGAGATGACTAGTATTTATATTTCATGTGTAGCTACAATTAGACTAAGCATTTCTTTTTCGGTAAATTCTTATCGGATTCAATATAGCACAAGGAATAGTCGCGCTATTAGGATTATTTGGCTAGACGCAACACGCACTGAAGATTATCTTTGTCTTTTCTGACAGAATCTATCGGAGTTTCCATTATTATGGGCTTATCTCTAATCTTCTTATTTATTAAAATCCCGCTTAGGCCTTTTTCTCCGATTTTGCCAAGACCAATATGTTCATGACGATCAACATGCAGTCCCATTTCTTTTTTGGAATCGTTCAGATGGATTAGTTTCAGCTTTTCAAGGCCTAAACTTTTATCGAGCTTGAATATAAAATCGGAGCTCTTCTCTACAGTACTTAGGTCATACCCAGCAGCGAATGCATGACACGTGTCAATACAAATGCCACATGCATTTGACGACAATTTATCTAATATGGTACTTATCTCCTCCACATTGCTGCCTATACTATTTTTTTGGCCAGAGCTATTTTCCAGCAGAATCCTTGCATCATGGTTTTCTGTTATTGATCTGAAGGAGTCATATGCCGTATTAATACTATTTACTAATTGTTCTATACCTTTTTGGGGACCCGCACCCATATGACTTCCTAAATGCGTAACTAAATTTGGTATTCCTAGCTGGGCACATCTGTGAAGTTCGGCCTCAAGAGAATTTACGGATTTTGAATAGATTTCACTTTTCGGGGCTGAAAGGTTAGGCAGATAAGGCATGTGAACCGCTACAGCATCTGGCCTTATGCCACTTTTCTTAAGTTTTGATTTAAAGAGACTTACATCATCCTCAAGGAGGCCTTTAAATTTCCATCCTCTGGGATTTCTCGTAAAAATTTGAAACGCAGTACATCCTATATTCAATGCATGGTCTACCGATTTATAAATTCCGCCACCTATAGGTACGTGAAATCCTATCGAAAGTTTCATGCGAACAGTATATTCAGTATGATTAATATATTATTCATCATAGATGAACGAAAGTATTATTATTGTACCATTTTTAAAATATGAATTAAGAACACATTGTCAATTAAACTCGGGCATGCAGACTTGGCCAAATACCCATTTCTAGATGAAGCTTCAGTTTACATAAGGGAAACAAGATTTACAATTGACGAACTCGACCGTCCAGAAATGGACCACATAGTTAATCGTGCAGTTAACATGTTGGAAACGGAAGTATCGTTTGGAAAAGTCTATTCGAGTCTGGAAAAATATGAAGTCGAAATTCTGAGATTCTTGGTTTCCCTGTTGATTGTAAAGTCGTTAGATCTTGAACCAATAACCAAGAAGCATTCATTGTTTGAAGCAATTAGAGCTGAAAAATTTCTAACAGATGATCTAGTACGAGAAAAGTCCATTCAGAAGAAAAAGCTTCTGCTGCATAAAATATTTCAGGATTTATTCAAAATAGAGATCGACGTAAGTTCGGATACAAACCTCTTGAGGCTAGGCATCTCAGATTACTTAATAAGGGCGACTAAAATGAACGAGCAAGAATGGAAATTAATTAATAGATCAGTCAATTCGGGCTATGTTTATCTTGATCCTGATGAAGCGGTAAGACTCATACGCAGTGAGCTAAGCAACATGATATATGAACGCATTAAGAACATGAAAATAAACGTAATGCCATCGAAAATTAAAATATGCGCAATGAATTTAAGAAAAAAATTTTCTTTACACACTGCTTACAGAAATCAAAGTCTTGTTAGTGAATATCCGCCATGTATAAAACATGCGATACAACTGATGAATAGGGGAGAAAACTTACCTCACTCTGCAAGGTTAATGCTTGCTACATACATGCTGTCACTTGGCAAAAAAATAGATGAGATAGTGAGCATGTTTCAAAACGCACCAGATTATAATGAAAAAATCACTCGTTACCAAGTTGAACATCTGGCCGGAAAAAAGGGAAGTCGAATAATATATTCAGTTCCATCATGCAAGAAACTACTGACCGAAGATCTCTGTTTCGCTACTACTGAATGTAAAAATATAATTAATCCCGTGCAATTTGGACGCAACAATGGGATTAATCTATGAATCTAAATCATTATATGCTAAACATTATGTTTCTTAAGGATCTCTATAGACGATACTATTTTAGTAACTCCAATTCAATATCTGTACCCTCTGGCATTGAAAAACACGAATTTGGTTATATGCATTTTGACTATACCATGGTAAGGCACATATCTTTTAGTAATCGGGGTGAGTTAATCGCAAGATTAGTAAAAGAAACGCCGTTAGATGTTTTTTGCTCTAACGCCTCTTACAAATTTCCTACTAACTCTCTTGAAAGTAAGGGATGGGAAGGTGCAGATTTAATATTCGATTTGGACCTTAAGGATTTGAATATGACTTGTACACTTGAACACTCATATTATGTATGCAATCAGTGTAGTGCATGTTACAAAAATTTCGTTACTATTTGCAGCATATGTTCGGAAAGAAACATATCTTGTAATTCGATTCCTTGCTCAAAATGTATAAATGCCTTAAGAGATGAAACAAAACAATTAATTGAATTATTGAAAGTTGATTTTGGAATATCTGACAAGAATATAGAAGTTTATTTTTCTGGTAATGCGGGATTTCACGTTCACGTAATTGATTCACCGTTTAACGATCTTGATCCAATAGCTAGATCTGAAATCGTCGATTACCTCGCTGGAAATGGTTTGTTGCCAGAAAGCATTGGAGTCAGAAAGTCTAAAAATGATTTTCACATAAAGTTTCCGAAGAGTGGTATTACATTTGGATGGAGGAAACGAATTACCGCAGATTTGAGAATTAATCCGCTAACAATTTCAAAGTTTGCGAAAATTGTGGAGTCAGTTGGAGGGTATGACAAATTTAAGGAAGAACTTGCAAGAAGAGCCCAAGATTTAGGAGTTCTTGTTGATCCTCAAGTAACAAGGGATATTCACCGCGTATTCAGACTTGCTGGAACAATCAACGGAAAAAGTAGTCTTATTAAGGTTAAATCTATGGATCTAGAAACTTTCAAACCATTTGAATCAGCATGCGTTCTAGAAGATGACCCGGTATACGTAAAAAGCAAAATAGCACTGAAGTTAAGTCTTAAAGGCAAATATTTTAAGATTAAGAACTCTATTGAACGCCTGCCTGCCTATGCGGCAGCTTATTTAATAAGCATGAGACTCGCAGATATCGTCCGATGATTTAACACTTTTTAAAAAGTTAGCTAGATTTGGTAATCATACACCCTATCTTATTTCGGTTACTAAATTGTCATTTATCAGTTTTAGTGTTATCAATACGCAACCCTGACAATCCAATAGTATTCCATCGATTAATGCTCAAGATTTTGCACTTTAGCTATATTTGGCATTCCATCGTTATTGAAATGAACTAATTGCGAATCATTATATTTTCAATTGTACTAGGTTTCTAGTGTATTTTATTGAAGATCTTAGTATTGGATAATGGTTCACCTTTCACTACAGATATACTCAAATTGCTAGATAAGCTAGATCAGAAATATGACTGCAAAAAATTCAGTGAAGTCAGCTTACACATGACTTATGGAAGAATCATCCTATCAGGCAGGAAAAAAAACGACCAGCGTATTAATTCAGTAAATTCTTCAATTATTAGAACGTGCTATAGTCATGATATCCCCTTGCTTGGGATTTGTTACGGTGCTGAGATTATTGCTCTTACATTCGGAGGATCAATCCGTAGAATCGAACATGTTCAGGGGTCAACGAAAATAACTGTATTCAGAAAAAATGATCTTATGGCGGAAAATATGCTTACTGAAGTTTATGAAAGCCACTCTTATAATATTGCGCGACTTCCACCAGAATTTATCTCTCTTGCGAGGTCATACGTCAGTCCATATGAATTATTTTATCACACAACTAAGAAAATCTATGGAACACAGTTCCATCCCGAACGAAGCGGTGAAGTAGGATACAAATTATTTCGAAATTTCGTCAGATTGTAGGCCTTAATAACAGTTTTATTTCGTAGAAAGTATACGAAACATGATGGATCGTAAGGCCCAGCATACACTCATTCTCCCGACGGCGAATAAAAATGAGGATAATTTGTGTATGCCATTAGCAATCAATGTAGTTCTTAAATATTGGGGCGAAGATACGATAATCGATGAGGCTCTTCAGAGATCGAAACAATACGACGCGATTGAGGGTTGAATCTTTATGGAGGGTATTGAAATCGCGGAGTGTCATGGATATGTCACTTACATCTACAAAGGTAATTTATTAGATCTTAGGAAAAGGATCGACCAGGGAATACCCTTAATTGTAATAATGCCAGGGATTCAAGAAACCGTACAGCATGCCACAATTGTAAGTGGTTACAGCATTGACGAAGGACGAATTTTTACCTATGTTCCTGAACCAGATACAGAAGGTGCCTTTCCTGAAGTTACGTTCGTAGACTATTGGAATCAGGACGGGTCTGTCTCCATCATGATTATCCCTCGAGAAATACGTCATAGAATAAATGAATCTGAGCTTGAACAAAAAGAATCATATAGAATGTGTTTTGAAGCAGAAAGATTCATCCAGAAAAAGAATTCTGATAGTGCCATTACCTTGATAAAAAAGGCACTGAACTTGGACAAGGCAAATTCCCTTGCATGGAGCTTGTTAGGATCAGTATACAATGAATTGGGTTCCGATGAAGCGATTCAATATTTTCAAAAATCGATTGAATTAAATCCCAAATT
The DNA here is from genome assembly GCA_036395315.1 of Nitrososphaeraceae archaeon. Classification (GTDB taxonomy): domain Archaea; phylum Thermoproteota; class Nitrososphaeria; order Nitrososphaerales; family Nitrososphaeraceae; genus TA-21. The sequence continues at coordinate 5,896 of DASWDL010000232.1, read as the reverse complement.
TTATTTGTCCTACAGAGGGATGGGAAATTATTATCTCAAAAGAGGTGACTATCATTTGGCAGATAGGTATTATTCCAATGCAATTAATTTGCATGAGCATAGATTCGGTCCCATTTACAAGAACCGGGCGATAGCTAGACTTAACACGGAAAAAAAACAAGCAGCTAAATTAGATTTGCTTAGATACCTTGAGCAATGCCCAATGGCAAAAGACAAAAGGCAAATAGAAATTTCATTAGATACACTATAATCCCCCAACTTCAAGTAATACCATTTAATTATAAAATGCATTAGCTCAAAGAGTAATCATTTCTAGATAATCTGCTCTAGGCGCGAATTGAAATTTGTCTGAATTCTGACGGTTTTGTATGTATCCATAAAATTTTTTTAAATGAGCCAATGATGTACCATCTAAGTTATCAAAGTCATTTTTTCAGGTGCGACATCATTCTGACATGTTTGGTATACGAGGGGAATAAGGTATACCAACTTTAGGTAACATAGAATGCCTTTAATTGGTCACCGGCTGAGCTAATATATATGTGGCATTGATTTTGAAAATCTAAAAACATTAATTGTTAGGATATCTACAAAATAGAAAGACAGAGAATTTTCAGACTATGTTGTTTATTTTGGTACGCTTGGACTCTGTGAATATAGGACCACAGAACTCTGCTTAATGTGAAAGGAAAAGGCGAGAACTTTGGGTCAGAAGTAGTTGAACTTCAAATTCATTCTTTAGAGTGCCCAATTAGGACTATATCTCCACCAGGGGTTATCTCTCGAAAAGTGAAGGTCTCAAACAAATATAGCCTTACATCTGGTGCAAGCCAACTCTGTGCGTCCAAACCTGCCTTGAGACAAACATTTTCAAGAAAATTAGTTGTATCCCAATCGTTCTCGCGTGCAACCTGAGGAAGCAATAGTCCCGAACCGAAAGCGCTTTCGATTATTAATCCATGCTTTCCTATCAAAATTGCTTCTTGAAAATTACGACTTCGATCAAGAAATATGGGAATGCTAAGAATCGATACTTCAACTATAATGTGTTCAAATTCATTTGAAGCAATAGGATGAAACCTAGGATCTTCAGTTGCGGCTTTTATCGAGACATTCATCAGAGAATCAATTAAGGATGATGTTGGAAATGGATTGCCTATACAACCTCTTAATCGAAGTTTCCCTACTTCATCCTTTGAGAACAGAGTAACAAATACACCAGCTCTTTGAACATCATCTTTTGTGCTCATAAAGGTTATTCGCCGTTTGCTTAAGTAACCTTCTATGGTTAGACGTACGATTTTTACTAACCGTTGACCTTCCTCCTTGGTAACGATCAATTGATTTTTTTTGATTATCATCCAGAGAATTCTACTCCGCTTAACTAGGTTGAAGCTTTAATAGTGAAGGCGGTTCGTTATCTAGGGTTGTTCATAAGTTCCATCGTCCCCATAAATTAGCCTCATTTCATCAAATGTCAATTTAGCGCCATTTGACATTTTTCGTAGCGCAGCATCCTTTAGCAAATTCAACCGTTCCTGATTTTCTTTGTTTCTTTTAAGTCTTTCTTGAAAGACTTCCTGTTTCAATTCCTTTCGTTCAATACCGTCCCTCGCTCTTCTAGGTCTTGTTGCTGAACGGTGGGTACGCCTGTATTCAATTGCATTAAGCTGCGTGTCAACCATGTCAAGTTTAGTCCCAATCTCTCTTACCTCTCTAATGGCTTTTCTCCGATTTTCGTACAATGATTCGCGCAAATTAAGGAGTTGTTCTAAAGCCTCCTTGAGTTTACCTATTCGCTCGCCGAAATCCGACTTTTGATCGAAAATTAATGCAATTTTAGACTTCAATTGTTCATATTCAGAAACAGTCTTCCTATAGTCATCTTCATTTTTATGAAGGATCCTAAGTGCATGCAACTTCACTGCTACTTCCTTCGATTTTGCAACTAATTTCCTCTCTTCATCTTTCGAAAGTTTCTTAGTTTGGATATCCCTTTCTATCTGTTCAAGGCTTCTTGCAAGGTTCGCCATGTCGAGTCTCTCCTTGCGTGGATTAGAAGTAGACATCCCTTTTTTTTCATCGAGAGTCTTCATCTTATTTCGAAATTCTATAACATTATTTTTTAATTCCAAGAACTTCGGGTATTCCGCGTCCTTCCTTTCATTTACCTTCTTTAGATTAAGTCTTAAGTCTTCTAAGATAACACGTTGTTCATCAATCTGTTTTTTGGTTGAGTCTATTTTGTCATTGATTACTTGAATTTTGCTTTCTCCCGATTCCTGTTCTTTTCGTAGTGTCTTCTTGAAATCTAACAATGTTTGTAAATTAGAATCCATGTTATCTTGTTGAACTGTTGAACTTTCGGTATTGTTCTTCGTCAAGTTGGACGTGGTCGGCTGTGAACTCTTCTTAGCCGCATCACCTGTCTGGTCCCGTAGCACTTCTATCGAGATTCCTTTAATCATCAAAATATATCTTTCGTCCAGAGAATGGTAGTTCGAACAGAACTTGGTGTAGTGTCCTCAGAAAATATATACATGTTTATATTCGATGTACTAAACTTATAACTAGACTTCAATGGATGATTTTGAAAAAGAGTATCCAGGCTTCGATTGGAAGAATACTCCTGCCTATAAACACCCGAACGGAAGAGATTGTCCATGCCCGAAGCATGAATATATCAGAGAACAAATTAACATATCAAAAGCACTGTCAGCGAATAGGGCCAGCCGATCTGATTTTAAACAGAAAACCCCGGTAATCTTGAAGTTTTGCCCTGATCACTATAACATTTATTTCAATGAGGTGGTACCGTCAATGCCATTTAAATACAGATTAATGACTAAGGTTGCTCTAAAATTGGGGGCTATTTGTATTCAGAAAATACCATACATGCAATCTGATCAATGTTTTTACTGCAAGTTTGGTTCTGGTGGGTTTGACAGGAGGACCGAGCTGCCGCCTATATGATTATTTCAATGTTTTGGTTACTGAATTAGCAGGGAACCTCATAGTAGATCTAAGGAATTGCTAAGCATATTCTTGATTATTGACGGTGTGGGGCTTAATCCTACAGAAAGGACATTTCGAATAGCTATTGAAAGATATGGAAAAGGTTGCTTCGTTTCAGCGTTATAACCAGCAAAAAAAGCGTTCTGAATTGATTCATATTTGTGAGTATCGAACCCAATAACACTAGCTAGAAATGATCCAATATCCATACTTCGTGGGTAGACTGATTTTTCCTGCTGAATGAATGATAAATCTGTACGCAGTAGCGAACCATGGCTAGTTACAAGATAATTTTGAGATTTATTGTCTGTAAAAACATAGCCTGCGTTGTGTAATCTTCCAGTAATTTTACCTGCCCTAAAGGCTAAAAAAGTGTCCAAACCCCTCAAAAATGCACAGTATAAATTCCCACCATCAATGTAATCTTCAATCAACCAATTTTCGGATATGGACACTAATGATGGAGTGGGGACTCCAATTTCGTTAAGCATCCTTCGCATCTTGAATCCTTCATTGAAAACCATAGTTCTTCCCATTCGAGGGGGGGAAGCAGGGTGGCAAACTATTAGGGATAAAAGAGTATACGCTAAAACCAAGATATAATCGTGAAACAATCGGCTAGACTTGTTCTTCTTAACGACTACCTTCCTGCCATTCATTTCTGTTATTGATATGTTCCTCTGCCAGTTTACAAAATACAAGGATTTTTCCGTCCATATTATTGAGTTCATCCTCATTATATAATAGATTAGTATATCAATCGATGAATTGAGCATCTCCCGATCATTTGTTGCAAAAAGCTTCTTTTCTTCAAATAACGCTGAAAGCTATGATAAATTGGTAAGGATTGCGACTTTCGGAAGAGATTCGGTCTGGAAGAAAAATCTCGTAAAGTCGTTGAATCATCAAAATCATTGCGTACTTGATTTAGCTTGTGGAACGGGAATCTTGTCCTCATACATCTCGCAACAGGCCGATCGCCTTATCATCGGATCCGATCTTACCCGTGATTATCTCTCAATGGCCCAGAACCGCGGCATATATTTATTATTAACAAATTCAGTAGCTGAATTTCTACCATTCAGGTGCGGAATTTTTGATGCTGTATTATCTTCTTATCTTGCAAAATATGTTGATCTCCGGCAGGTTGTGAATGAACATTGGAGAATCCTCAAAGATGGTGGCGTGGCCGTATTCCATGATTTTACCCTACCCAGAGGGACAGTTATCCAAAATCTATGGAAATTTTACTTTCAAATTCTTTATGTGAGTGGAATTTTTCTTAAAAATTGGAAAAACGTTTTTTCGAATCTAGACAAAGTCATAATCGGAAGCCAATGGGTAGTGGATCTTATGCGTGAACTTAGAGAAGCTGGATTCCAGTCTATAAGTTGTAAATATTATACATGGGAAACTTCAGCTATCATAACAGCGATTAAGCCATGAAAGAATTATCCCGGATGAATGAGTGGTTCGTTCCGAAATTTGGACCCTTAAAGTTTAGAGCTTTCGTCGGTATGTTGTTCCTTCCATATACAGGGATGTGTGTCTCATTCGCCATCATAGGGTCCCTTTTGTCGCCGGAAATCATGTGGGATAGAGTACTGGCTATATTTTTCATTTATTTTCTTTCTGTTGGACTCTCTGCTCATGCAGCCGATCACCTGGGATCGCGTAAAATTAAACCATGGGGATCATATTTTTCTGATAAAGAATTGATCGTGATGACAACATTGGGAATCTCACTTGCATACGCGACAGGGATTTATTACATGGTCAATTATGTGCCATTACTATGGCCGGTTTCCATTGCAGAAGGATTTTTTCTATTCGCCTATAATTTAGAATTATTTAAAGGATTTTTTCACAATAATGTATGGTTTGCAATTTCGTGGGGGAGCTTGCCGGTTCTGGCAGGATATATTATTCAAACAAACTCATTGTCAGAATTTACCGTTATGGTCTCCGCAATAGCAGGAATTATATCATACATTGAAATTAGAATATCGCGCCATTACAAGGAATTAATGATGCTTAGTATTAAACTCAATCGCTCGAGAAAACTAGAATCTCAACTGAAGATTCTTAGTCTCGGGACTCTTTTGTTCACTATTTTATTAGTGTGTCTGCGAATAGTACTGGATGTTTGAATGCTTATCCATTTGAAGATGAAGAATTTGATAACTCTCGTATCAACTTACCCGTATTTACGGTTGGGACAAATATGCAAATTGGAAAAGAGAAGCAAACACAATTTTACACTTGCTGAAAGAATATTTTTGGTACATTTAGGGCCTACGCAACAACTGTTGGAAATTCTTAGCAAGTCGCGCATCACTTTTGAGGTTATCAATCACGAAGAAAAAGAAAATACCATTCGGCGGGATGTTAAGATGTTCGTTAAGAAATCAAAGGTACTAGTCATGGCAACTTCGCACATCTACAAAGCTCAATTGCCTCTCAATGTTCTAAAGGAATTGAGGCTAAAGAATAGCGGAATCGGCGCGATACTACTAAAGCATAACGTAGCTACATTTCGCAGAATTAGAAAAATAGGATACAATAAACAGTCGTCTTCCGTATTCAGAATATATGAAATTTTACACAACGGAAACGTACTTGCACAAGTTAACGAGACATTCATCACCAAGTAATCTTAAGTAGTGGACCGGGTGGGATTCGAACCCACGGCCTCAGCAATGCCAATGCCGCATCCTACCGGACTAGACGACCGGCCCTCTTGTTTCGTTTTTTCCAACGATATTAATATCTTTAAAATTGAGATTTATTGCAAATCTCATCAAATTCTCTCATTATCTCAATTGATAATAATATTGAATTTACCCTGCAGCTACTCTTATGATTTAGTCCAATTCCACTA